>CAMDRY010000005.1 GCA_945906975.1 Bordetella parapertussis
ACGCTTCGCGAGCACGGTATCAATGACGCGCTCCTCGACGCCTTATTGCACAAGCCTCTCGCTATTCCCGAGTTGCGAGCGCTTTTATTAGTGGCCCTGAATGAATTGCGCGCTGCACCGCAATACGCGCACACGACGGTCGATCAGGCCGTTGAAGCGGTGCGCCAAGGGCGGATGAAACCAGCGGCCGGGCTGACCAACGCCATACTGCGGAATTTTTTGCGCAACCGCGAAATGCTTGAGCGGGACGCAGAGTTGAACGAAGCCGTGCATTGGCGCCACCCGCAGTGGTGGGTGGACAGGCTTAGGAAGAGCTATCCGCAGGGTTGGGAGCAAGTGCTGGCGCAGTCCAATGGCCATCCGCCGATGTGTTTGCGCGTTAATTTGCGAAAAACCACACTGCAGGCCTTTGCTGAACGGTTAAAGACGGCAGGAATCGCCACATCGGCGCTTTCTGCGACCGCGTTGATGCTCGAGAAGCCTGTTCCCGTAGCGCAGATACCCGGGTTTGCCCAGGGCGAGGCATCGGTACAGGATGCGGGTGCGCAGTATGCCGCGCCGTTGTTAGAGGTCCGGACAGGTATGCGCGTGCTTGATGCTTGTGCTGCGCCAGGGGGCAAGACCGGCCATATTCTTGAGCACGCAGACTGCACTGTCGTCGCGGTTGAGAGCGATGGGTTGCGCGCCACCAGGATTGGAGAGAATCTCGCCCGTATAGGGCTGACCGGACGCGCTCAAATCAAAACGGCCGATTGTCTGTTGCCGCAAGATTGGTGGGATGGCATTCCGTTCGACCGGATACTTGTTGACGCACCTTGCTCCGCGTCTGGTGTTGTGCGTCGTCATCCGGATATCAAATGGCTGCGTCGTCCAAAGGACATCAAGGGTTTTGCCCTAATGCAAGCGCACATGCTTGACGCGACATGGCCACTGCTCGCATCAGGCGGAAAATTGTTGTACGTAACATGTTCTGTGTTTCCGGAGGAGAACTCGGGGCAGATAGACGCGTTTCTCTTGCGACACACCGACGCGAGGCGGCATCCGTTTAAGCTGGAAACGGGTATCCCGCCGGACGGCCAGTTGTTGCCCGCCGACCACCATGACGGGTTTTTCTATGCGCTATTGGACAAGGTCGCCTGATGCCAAAGCGGTTCAAGCGCATCTTGTTGTTGCTCGTGCTAAGCGCTTACTCCCTTGTCGCTGCTGGCGAGGGCATAGAGATTCGTCGCGCCAGTGTTGATGTTGGTGACGAGGGTTATGTTGTCAACGCCGATTTCAATATCGAACTGCGTTCGCGTCAGGAAGATGCCATCAGCAAGGGTTTATCCTTGTATTTTCTTGTCGAGTTCGAGCTAACACGATCGCGGTGGTATTGGTTGGATGAAAAGCTTGTTTCCCAGCAGCTCCGCTTGCGCCTCACCTATCAGCCGCTGACGCGGCAATACCGGCTGTCCAGTGGCGCGCTTCACCAGAATTTCAGTTCCATGGAAGAAATGCTGAGGACGCTTTCGCGCGTGCGCAGCTGGCTGATTCCCGGATCGCCGGATCTCAGGACCGGCGAAAGCTATATGGGAGCCTTGCGTATGCGTCTGGATCTGAGCCAGTTGCCAAAGCCGTTCCAGGTCGATGCGCTGACAAGCCGCGATTGGACCCTTTCCTCAGACTGGAAGCGTTGGCCCTTCACGCTTTCGGCGCCTGTGCAAGAGTCCGTGGGTAAGCCTCCTGCACAGGAGGGCTTCGCGAAATGACCTACCTTTTGTTGGCCAGCACAGGTGTTGGCGCAGTGCTGTTGTTTCTGTTGGCGGCGGCAAGCGCGAACACGCCCCTTTTTGCGCAGCACTATCCGTTGTTACTCGCTCTTAATGCCGTGCTTGTGTTGGGTCTGTTGGGCCTGGTGGGTTATCAGCTTGTGACGCTTTGGCGGGCGCGGCGCGCAAAGGTTTTTGGTTCGCTGCTGACCTTCCGGCTGGTGGTGATGTTTGCACTCGTTGCGCTGGTTCCGGGTGCCCTGGTTTACACCGTTTCGCTGCAGTTCCTGGCCAAAAGCATCGAGTCATGGTTCGATGTGCGCGTTGAAAACGCGCTTGAGGGGGGTATCAACCTTGGCCGGGCGGCGCTTGATAATCTGCTGGTCGATTTGCAGGGCAAAGCCAAAAGCATGGCGATAGAACTCTCGGACCAACCGGGGATCCAGCAGTCGTTCCTGCTAAATCGTATGCGTGAACAATCTGGTGTCGCCGATGCACTTCTGGTAAGTGCCGGCGGCAAGGTCATCGCCACCTCGAGCCGCGATCTTGCCAAGTTGCTGCCGGAACTTCCCACGCAGGCGCAATTGCGGCAGGCCCGTCAATCGCGCAGCTACATGGCGGTCGAGGGAGTTGACCGTGCGTTGTCGCTGCGTGTCATCGTCCCCCTGGCGCCTGCGAGTCTGAGCGATGAGGTGCGTTTCCTGCAGCTAACGCAACCCGTGCCGCCAGCCCTCGCTGCGAACGCCGAAAGTGTGCAAAGCGTTTTCCGCGCTTACAAGGAGCTGTCCTTGTCGCGCGATGGGCTGCGTGAAATTTATCTTCTTACGCTGACCCTGACCTTGTTGCTCGCCTTGTTTTCCGCCATTGCGCTCGCATTTGTTCTCTCAAGGCGCCTTTCCGGGCCGCTCGCAGAACTGGCACAGGGGACTCAGGCTGTCGCACGAGGTGACTTCAGCCGGCGCGTCCAAGTGCAAAGTCGTGATGAGATGGGAATCCTCACCAATTCCTTCAACAGCATGACGCGGCAGTTGGAAGACGCGCGCAATGTCACCGAGACGAGCCGGGTCGAGCTTGAGACCACTAAGACGTATCTCGAAAATATTCTCGCCAACCTCTCCGCGGGCGTGTTGGTGTTTGATCCGAGCTTTGCGCTCGCCACGGCCAATCGAAGCGCCGGAGAAATCCTTGGTCAGGATCTGGCCCAGCTCAAGGGCCTCAGGCTCGATGACTGGACGCAACATATGGAATTGGCCGTAACCATTCGCGATGATTTTAGAGATCATGGCCCGAGCACCTGGCAGAAACAGATTGAATTACCGGGGCGGGGTCAGGTTTTGCTTTTGCGCGGATCACGACTGCCCACCGCAGGTGGGGGTTATATTGTGGTGTTTGACGACATTACACAGCTGGTGCAGGCGCAGCGGGCTTCGGCCTGGGGCGAGGTGGCGCGCCGCCTCGCCCACGAAATAAAAAATCCGCTCACGCCGATTCAACTCTCGGCTGAACGTGTGCAGATGAAACTTGAAGGCAAGTTGTCCGCAGATGACGCGGCCATGCTCAATCGCGCGACCGAAACGATCGTCAACCAGGTGACGTCGATGAAAAACATGGTCGATGATTTTCGTGATTATGCGCGCATGCCCGCACCAGTTTTGGCGCCGTTTGATCTTAACGGCCTTGTCGGTGAGGTGCTCGGGCTCTATGGTCACTCGGGGCCCGTGATCGAGCTAAGCCTGGCGGCGGATTTGCCTGCGGTGGCGGGTGATACGAATCAGTTGCGCCAGGTGATTCATAATCTGCTGCACAATGCGCAGGACGCTCTGGCAGGTGCCAGTAATGCATGTATCCGGGTGAGCACGGAACGCATGGGCAACAAGGTGCAACTGGCGATTGATGACAATGGCAGCGGTTTTCCAGAGAACATCATCCAGCGTGCATTCGAGCCCTATGTCACAACCAAGCCGAAGGGTACCGGTTTGGGTCTTGCGATCGTAAAGAAAATTATCGACGAACACCATGGTGTGATCAATCTTGAAAACCTGACCGAGGGCGCGACGGTTATGGGTGCTCAGATACGGATCGTGCTGCCCTTGGTCGAGGCCGCGTGAAGCTCGCCAATTCAACCTGACGCAAAGCCATGGCACAGATACTGGTAGTTGACGACGAGATGGGCATACGGGAGCTTTTGTCCGAGATTCTTTCGGACGAGGGACATAGCGTGCGTCTTGCAGAGAACGCCACGGCGGCACGCGCTGAAAGGGCCAGGGCCCGGCCCGACCTGGTCCTTCTCGATATCTGGATGCCCGATACAGACGGCATTTCCTTGCTCAAGGAGTGGGCTGCCAACGGGCAGCTAACTATGCCCGTGGTGATGATGTCCGGACACGCAACCATAGATACGGCGGTAGAAGCCACCCGCATCGGCGCACTTGATTTTTTGGAAAAGCCGATAGCGCTGCAAAAACTGCTCGCAACGGTAAAGCGCGCGTTGCGTTCGCAGGAAAACGCCGCACCGCCCGGGCTGGCGCTGGCAAACCTCGGGCGCTCTGCCTTGGTGAATGATGTCAGGCGACGTCTTTCGCAGTTAGCCGGTATCGGCGCGCCGCTGCTGTTACGTGGCGAGACGGGCACGGGGCCCGAACTCTATGCGCGGGCGTTGCAGGCCGGCAATGCGCCGTTTATTTCGGCGACGGCACGCCTGGACGATCCCGCCCATGATTTGCTGCAGGAGGCGGCTGGCGGCATTCTGTTTGTCGAAGAACTGGCGCAGCTCAGCCGTGGTCAGCAAAAGCATCTGGCGTTGCTGGCCTCCCGCTCCGACCGGCACAATGTGCGGCTGGTCTCGTTCACCGCAGGCGACCCTGCTGCATTGCTTCAGGAGCATGGTTTTGACGCGGGCTTGCTCGCACGCTTGGGAGAGCTTACTTTTCCTCTTCCATCCTTGCGCCAGCATGCTGAGGATATCCCCGATATTGCGGCGGTAATGTTGGCCCAGCTGGTCGAGACGCGATTTTGCCCACCGCGCCGGTTCTCAACCGCAGCGCTTAACGCGTTGCGTAATTTCTCCTGGCCCCGCAATCTTGAAGAGCTGCAGCAAATGGTCAAGAGCGTCGCGGTGACCGCGTTGGGCGAGGAAATCGGTACAGACGAAGTTGAGCACGCTCTGGCCCAGCTTACGGCGCGGCAACCTGACCCGGGTATATTTTTTCTGGATCTTCCTTTGCGTGAGGCGCGCGAAGCTTTTGAGCGCGCTTATTTCGAGCATCATCTGCAACGCGAGCAAGGTTCGATCAGTCGTGTTGCCGAGAAAAGCGGACTTGAGCGAACGCACCTTTACCGCAAGCTCAAGTCGCTTGGCGTTGCCGCCGCACGCAAGGAAGAAAAGGAATAAGGGTGGGGCTCACCAGAACCGGTTGTGGCATTGCGGGTGTTCCCGGGCAACAAAAGGCATACAATACTCAGCCGTTGCAGCCCAATAGCAAAGCCGCACTTTGAAAATAATCATCCTTGGCGCCGGACAGGTCGGCAGTACGGTCGCGGAGAGCCTGGTTTCGGAAGCGAACGACATTACGGTTGTCGATACTGATGGCCCGCGTCTGCGCGCGCTGCAAGACCGGCTCGATCTTAGGACGCTTGTTGGCAGCGCCGCGCACCCGCGGACATTGCAGGAGGCCGGTGCGGACGATGCCGACCTTCTGATTGCAGTCACCCAGAGCGATGAGGTCAATCTTGTTGCGTGCAAGCTTGCGGCGCAGATGTTCAACCTGCCAACGCGAATAGCGCGGATTCGCTCAACCGCCTACCTTAATAATTCGGCGGTGTTCTCGCCAGAGTGCTTTGCCGTTGATCACGCCATTTGTCCCGAGCAAATCCTTACCAACTACATAGTAAAGCTCGTTGAGTTCCCTGAGGCGCTCCAGGTGCTGGAGTTTGCCGGCGGGCGTGTCAGCCTGATCGCAGTGCGCGCTTTCAAAGGTGGGCCCCTCGTCGGACATGAGCTAAAAGATATTCGCAAGCACATTCCCAATGTCGATGCCCGTATTGCTGCGATATTCCGCGGTGATAGCCCGATTGTCCCCAAGGGGGATACCGTGGTGCAGGCGGGCGACGAAGTGTTCTGCTTGGCCGCGACCAAAGATATCCGCAAGGTAATGCAGGAGTTGCGGCGGATGGATAGGCCGGTTAAGCGTGTCATGATCGCCGGTGGCGGCAATATCGGCGAGCGTCTCGCGCGCGCCCTTGACACAAACTACCTGGTCAAAATAATCGATCGCAACAAAGGCCGTTGTGAAATGCTCTCGGGCGTGCTCGACAGTGCGCTCGTCCTGAACGGGGATGTCACCGACGAGACCCTGCTCGAATCGGAGAATGTTGATGAGATGGATCTTTTTGTCGCGGTCACTAACGACGACGAAAACAACATCATGGCGGCACTCTTGGCGAAACGGATGGGCGCCAGGCGGGTTGTCGCCCTGATAAACCGGCGTGTCTATGTGGACCTTCTCCAGGACGGGCGGATCGACATTGCCATTTCTCCGGCGCTGGCGACAATTGGCTCCTTGCTTGCGCATGTACGCAGGGGCGATGTGGCCCAGGTGCATAGCCTGCGTCGGGGCGCCGCTGAAGCGATCGAGGCGGTCGTGCATGGTGATGCCAGCTCTTGTCGCATGGTGGGGCGCAGCATCGAGGCCATTGAACTTCCCAAAGGCGCCACCATCGCCGCGTTGGTGCGTGGCGAGGAGGTGATCATGGCGCACCATGACACGGTGGTTCAGGCAGGCGATCATGCGATCGTGTTCGTGACCGAGAAGAAAATGGTCCCCAAGGTCGAAAAGTTGTTCCAGGTAAGCGCTGGCTTTCTTTGATAAAAGTGACGGACTAACTTGGTTCGTTTGCCCGCCGTCCTCAACGTGCTCAGCGTGGTTATCATGCTGTTCGCACTGTGCATGGCCTTTCCGCTTGGATTCGCGGTTTTTCTGGATGATGGTACGCGCCTGGTATTTGGGCAGAGCATGCTCATTACCGCTGGGGCCGGCGTTGTGCTGCGCGTCGCCACCAAAGGGCGGCGTCGCGAGTTGCAGACGCGGGACGGCTTTTTGCTCGTGGCTCTCGTCTGGACGGTGCTGCCGGCGTTTGCCACGCTGCCGCTTATGTTGTATCTCAATGGCCTCACGTTTACCGATGCTTATTTCGAGACGGTGTCAGGGCTAACCACCACCGGCGCCACGGTGCTGAGTGGCCTTGACCGGCTTCCACATTCGATTAATATTTGGCGGACGTTTCTCGTGTGGATCGGCGGAATGGGAATTATCGTCCTTGCCGTCGCGATCCTGCCATTGTTAGGGGTGGGCGGGAGCCAGATATACAAGGCGGAAACACCAGGGCCGATGAAGGACGCAAAGTTGACGCCCCGTATTACCGAGACCGCCAAGGGTTTATGGCTGGTGTACCTGTTAATTACGATTGCCTGTTTTCTCAGTCTGCGGGTGGCCGGCATGTCCTGGCTGGATGCCATGATGCACACCTTCTCGACAATGGGGCTTGGCGGTTTTTCTTCCCACGATGACAGCTACGGGTTTTGGAATTCGCCGGCCATCGAAGCGGTAACCATGTTGTTTATGTTGCTCGCAGGCATTAATTTCGCCACCCACTTTGTCGCGTTTCGACGGCTAAGCACGGCACCGTATGCACGCGATCCGGAGGCTGGCTTGTTTCTGTTGGTCGTGGTGGGCAGTTGTGCCGGTATTGCGCTTTACCTTTGGGCGAACGATGTCTACGCCAACTTCTGGACGGCCCTGCGGTTTGCCAGCTTTAACCTGATCTCTATCGCCACGACGACCGGCTTTTCCAATACGGATTACAACGTCTGGCCGATTTTTGCCCCGTTGTGGATGTTATTTCTGTGTTGTTTCGCCAGTTGTTCGGGCTCGACCGGCGGCGGCATAAAAATGATCCGCGCCGAGCTGATGGCGCGTCAGGCCGTGCGTGAGATGACGCGCATCATTCATCCTCGTGCATATGTGCCGGTCAAGCTTGGCGGAGAAACGGTTGAAAACAAGATTATTTTCGCCATCCTTGCTTTTATGTTGGTGTACGGCGCGAGCATCATTGCCATGACCATGCTGCTAACGGCGTCCAAGCTGGACGTCATCACAGCGTTTTCCGCTGTGATCGCCTGCATCAATAACACCGGGCCCGGTCTTAACCTGGTCGGACCGGCTACGACCTATGCCGTGCTCACCGACTTCCAGACTTGGGTTTGTACGGCAGCCATGCTGCTGGGCCGTTTGGAGTTGTTTACGCTTATCGTCGTATTTACGCCAGGCTTTTGGCGGCGCTAGCCGCCGTTGAAATCGGACGAACGGCCGTGATGATGCTAAGCGGCCTTCCGGTAAATCTCGTTACTGGGCGCGATGGCGCAGCGAAATCCGGCGTTCTCTCCGATATGCTTGAGAGGCGGCCGGCCGGCGCGCGGTGGGCCGTTCTAATAAACCATGCCGGGACAAAGCCTCTACCGGCGTGCAGCGACGGGATTTATTTCAGCGAGGTGACGCAGGGCTGCGTCTGCTGTACGGCGCAACTACCATTGCGGGTTGGTCTGACGCGTCTTTTGCGCGAGACAGAGCCGGAACGCCTGTTCATACAGGCACCGGCGCACGCGCATACGGCTGACATTGTGCGCTTACTTACCGATCAGTGGCTCGCCCCGGTGCTGAGCCTGCGTGCGACGGTTCACGTTATCGCGGGGGCCGCGGTACGGCGTGATTTGTTGGATGATGCGCTCGCGGCGCAGCTTGCGGCCGCGCAAGTGGTGGCCATTGATGTCGAAGACCTCGACGAGGCGGCGCTGGGCGATGTGGAGTGGCAACTGAGCGAACTGCCGACTTCGCCCAAGGTAATTCGCTGGCAAGCCGGGTGCCTCGGTCTCGAACTGCTCGACCTTCCCGGGCGCTTCTTTCCTGGTCTGCGTTTTCAGGTCGGGGAGCCGAAACCAAAACGGTGAAGGACACAGGCCGGGCGTATCATGGGTTTGCTAATGTTGCCTTAGGCCCTAGCGGCTGTATCCCCGGACAAGGTGGGAGGTCGTATCGATATACTCATGGATGGATTCAGATTTTTCACGCTAGGCGCGCTGGTACTCGCGCTCGCGAGTGTCCTGTTGCTTATGCGATCGGGTTGGCATGTATTGCCAGAACTGGCTTCCGGCATTTTTGTTTTTGGCGTGCTTATCGGCACGGTTGGCGGCGTGCTCAGCGGGGCGTGGTGTTACTTCATCGTCTTGAGCAATTGCGTGCCTGGTGATGCCCTGCTCGGGGGACCACTTGGTTTTGGTCTTGGGGTGCTCTGGTTTGCGTACTGGTGGTGGTGCGAGGCGCGTCCGGACTAAGGCCGTACCGTGCGGCAATGTGCGTGGCTTCGGCAGAACAATTCAAAAAATTTCTGGAACAATCGGTTCGCACCCAAAGCTGTTCTCCCGCCTACGGGCATGATAAAAATGTCACACCGGTGGCGGCTGTGGTGTTTTCCCGCGGTGTACTTATTTTTTGCTGGGTGGCGGTGCCATGACTTTGGACATGCCCGAGCGAATAGAAGACGGTGCGGCGACCGCTTTTTTGGGTTGCTTTGGTTTTTTCTGTTCGCGATTGCTGCGTACCTGACCTTTGGCCATCTTGTTGCTCCTGGGATGCGGTGCTGGCCGCCAAGGCGGAAGAGCACCATTGCCGAAGGTCCGGGATGGCCCTCTGGCGTTCCTTGCATCATGCCTCTTGTTGCGCGGGATCTAGTCTACTACCGCTGGCGGTGCCAAGTTCTGGAGTTTGAACGAGTCGAGAAAAGTATCGACTTCCGTATCCGGTACGCTACCTTTTGTGCCAATCGCAGCGATTTGGTACAGGCGCTGGCCATCAACGATAAAGCGGGCGCGTAAATCGAGGTTGATATCGCCGCGCCGCCCCTCTGCGATCAGCGCGCTTGTGCCAGGGCGACCCTGGCTCTGCTTGATTATGCGGCCGGAGATGTTGCGTAAAAGTGCATCGCGCTGTTCGTCGCGTTGTTTTTGTATGTCGACCCCGGCAGGAAAGTCGGCATAAGAAACGCCAAACATCCAGTCGGCGGCCCGGGCTGCGGTCATGGTCATTTTCACCGAGCCTGTGGCATGCTTCAGCGTGCGTATCTCTTCCTGCGGCTTTGCTGGCATGGTGATGCGGTAGCGGCCCTGGACTGATGTAACCTCCCGCCAGTCCAGTTCGCTATAGCACGCGGAGAGTGCCAAGATTGCGACTGAAATCCCGGCAAAAGACATCGTACGCAGTATGCGCATGGGCAGCATTATTCCGGCAGTGCGACAGAATCGCCATTGCGCTGGATCCTGCGCGCCTCGCGCAAGCCAATCCAGGCAAGTTGACCGCGCTGTGGCAACGAAGTGATGAGGTGTTTTGTTGTGCCCGGCTTTTGTTCGTTGCTTTGCGCATCGGCCTTATTCAATGAAACCCTCATCCCAGGACAGGGGCGGCTATTTGGCGGCGATCACCGCTATTTCGACCAGCATTTTCGGGTCGGCCAACTTGGCCTCGACCGTGGCCCTGGCCGGCAGATTGGCAGGGTCGACCCAGGCGAGCCACTCGACGTTCATACCATCGCGGTTGCGAATATCGGTGAGCCAGATATTAGCCGACAAAATTTTTGATTTGTCCGTGCCAGCCTTGGCCAGAACATCGTCTATGGTTTTCAGTACCTGGCGGGTTTGTCCGTTCACGTCCTGCGTAAGGTCGGTGGCGACTTGGCCGGCAAGAAATACGAGATTGCCGTACTCGACGGCGTCGGAGAGGATCTTGTGCGGATTTTGGCGAACGATGTTCATGGGAAGTTCCTTGTCGATTTGAACGGATTACTGAAATGGTGCCCGGATTATCCCCGATTTGCCTTTGCCGTGCTTTGAACCGTGGATGACGGATGGCTGGAAACAGCCGACTGGCGCGGGTTTCCAGCCATTTATGCGATTGCCGTTGCTTTGCGTACTTGTGGTTCGTAGCCCAGATTGGGCGCGAGCCAACGCTCGGCTTCGCCAAGCGTCATGTCTTTGCGCCGCGCGTAATCTTCAACCTGATCGCGGCCGATCTTGCCGATGGCGAAATACTGGGACTGCGGGTGCGAAAAATAAAATCCGCTGACCGCGGCAGCCGGCCACATCGCGTAGCTCTCCGTCAGCGTAATTCCCAAGGACGGCGCATCAAGCAGCTGGAACAACACCGCTTTTTCCGTGTGCTCCGGACACGCCGGATAGCCCGGTGCCGGCCGAATGCCGCGATATTTTTCGGCGATCGTCGCTTCTACCGAAAGTGTTTCATCCGGAGCGTAGCCCCAGAACTCCTTGCGAACCCGTTGGTGTAATAGTTCTGCGAACGCTTCGGCCATTCGGTCTGCCAGCGCCTTCAACATGATGGCGTTGTAGTCGTCGTTGTCGTTCTCGTAAGTCTTTACCCGGGGCTCGATTCCAAGGCCTGCCGAAACGGCAAAGGCGCCGATGTAATCTACCAGTCCGGAGTCCTTGGCTGCGACAAACTCCGACAGGCAGAAGTTGGCGCGATCTGCGGCTTTTTCGGTTTGCTGGCGCAGGTTATGGACCACGGCAAGACGCTCCAGACGGCGCTCGTCGCAATAGAGCTCGATGTCATCGCCGATGCGTGCCGCGGGGAAAAGGCCGAATACGCCGTTGGCAACCAACCACTTCTCAGCGATGATTTTCTCCAACATCGCCTGGGCATCCTTGAATACGCCGCGGGCGGACTCGCCCACCACTGTGTCCTCTAGAATTCCCGGATAGCTCCCGGCCAGATCCCATGTTTGAAAAAATGGCGCCCAATCGATGTGGCGGGCGATCTCGGCAAGATCGTAGTCACGAAAAGCATGGATGCCAGCCTGGCGTGGTTTGGGCGGAGCGTAGGTCGTCCAGTCGGGTTTGAAGGCGTTGGCACGGGCTGCCGCGAGCGTGGCGAGTGGCTGCCCTTTTTTTGCGGCATGCTGCGCCCGCATTTTTTCGTAGTCGGCGCGAACACCGGCGATGTACTGGTCGCGCAACTCTGGCGACAGTAGGCTCGAGCACACGCTGACGCAGCGTGAAGCGTCTGGAACATAGACCGTTACGCCCTCGTAATGGGGCGCTATTTTGACCGCGGTATGAAGGCGTGAAGTTGTGGCGCCGCCGATAAGCAAGGGGACATCGAAACCGGTGCGTTGCATCTCGTGTGCGACGTGAGCCATCTCTTCGAGCGATGGCGTTATGAGTCCGGAGAGTCCGATGATGTCCGCGCCTTCGGCGCGCGCGATCTCAAGGATTTTTGTTGCCGGGACCATTACCCCGAGGTTGACCACCTCGTAATTGTTGCACTGAAGTACAACGGCGACGATGTTCTTGCCAATATCGTGAACATCGCCCTTGACCGTAGCGATCACAATCTTGCCCTTGGGTTTGGCATCTCCTAAGCGCGCTTTTTCCGTCTCTATGAAAGGAATCAGATGGGCGACAGCCTGCTTCATCACCCGCGCGGATTTCACCACCTGGGGCAGGAACATCTTGCCTGCGCCGAACAGATCGCCGACGATGTTCATGCCGTCCATGAGCGGACCTTCGATCACTTGAATGGGACGCCCACCCTCGCGCTCAAGCTTGGCGCGGGCCTCTTCGGTATCCTCCACTATCCACTGGGTGATGCCGTGCACCAGAGCGTGGGATAGCCGACGCTCGACGGAGGTCGGATTTTCCACCGTACCGCGCCATTCCAGAGTCTGCTCCACTTTTTCGCCGCCGGCCTTGAGTGTCCCGGCAAATTCGATCATGCGTTCCGTTGCGTCGGAACGGCGGTTAAGCACAACATCCTCAACCCGTTCGCGCAGTTCGGCTGCAAGGTCGTCATAGACGCCGACCATGCCGGCGTTGACGATACCCATCGTCATGCCCGCCCTGATGGCGTGATACAGAAATACCGTATGTATGGCTTCACGCGCCGGGTCGTTGCCGCGGAACGAAAAGCTGACGTTGGATACGCCGCCGGATACTTTGGCGTGCGGCAGATTGGTCCGGATCCAGCGTGTCGCCTCGATGAAGTCGACGCCGTAGTTGCTGTGTTCATCGATGCCGGTGGCGATGGCGAAAATGTTTGGATCAAAAATGATGTCTTCCGGCGCATAGCCCGCGGTTTGCACCAACAGGGCATAGGCGCGTTTGCATATTTCTATTTTGCGGGCAAACGTGTCGGCCTGGCCTTTTTCATCGAAGGCCATGACGATCACCGCAGCACCATAGCGCCGGCATAGTTTTGCCTGACGCAGGAACTCGGCCTCGCCCTCTTTCATGCTGATCGAATTGACGATAGCCTTGCCCTGCACGCATTTCAGGCCCGCTTCGATGACCTCCCATTTGGAAGAGTCGATCATGATCGGCACGCGTGCGATATCGGGCTCCGATGCAATCAGGTTGAGGAAGCGCACCATCGCCGCCTTGGAGTCGAGCATCGCCTCGTCCATATTGATGTCGATGACCTGTGCGCCGTTTTCGACCTGCTGGCGGGCGACAGCGAGGGCGTCGTCGAATTTTTCCTCAAGAATGAGACGTGAAAACGCCTTGGAACCGGTGACGTTGGTGCGTTCGCCAACATTCACAAACAAGGAGTCCTCATCGATGTTGAACGCCTCCATCCCTGATAGCCGCAATAGCGGCTCAATAGTGGGCAGTTTGCGCGCAGGTAAGGTTTTTACTGCCTCCGCTATGGCGTGGATATGTTCGGGCGTCGTACCGCAGCATCCGCCGGCGATATTGACGAGGCCCGATTGAGCGAACTCCTGCAATAACGACGAGGTGATGTCCGGCGTTTCATCAAAGCCGGTGTCGCTCATCGGGTTGGGTAAGCCTGCGTTTGGATAGACGCAGACAAAGGTGTCGCACAGCGTGGCAAGCTCCTCGATATAAGGCCGCATTAGCGCAGCGCCTAGGGCGCAATTGAGCCCTATGGTGAGGGGCCGGGCATGGCGTACCGAGTTCCAGAACGCTTCCACTGTCTGCCCTGACAGGATGCGGCCCGAGGCATCGGTGACGGTACCGGAAATCATTAGCGGCAGCCGAAGCCCGGACTCCTCAAAAAATGTCTCGATGGCGAACAGCGCTGCTTTGGCGTTGAGGGTGTCGAAAACGGTTTCGAGTAAAAATATGTCCACCCCTCCCTCGGCAAGTGCGTGCGCTTGTTGAAGGTAGGTCTCGACCAGTTGATCGAAGCTGACATTGCGCGCGGCCGGGTCGTTTACATCCGGCGAGATGGACGCGGTTTTGGGGGTCGGACCGAAGGCGCCAGCGACGAAACGGGGGTGACCAGGCGTGGAAAATTTGGTGCAGGCGGCTTTTGCGATTTTGGCCGCAACCAGGTTCATTTCAGCGGCAAAGCCTTCGAGGTGATAATCAGCTTGTGCAATGCTGGTGGCGCCGAAGGTGTTGGTTTCGATGATGTCCGCGCCGGCGGCAAGATATTGTTCGTGAATCTTGCCAACGAGGGTCGGTTGGGTCAGTGTCAATAGTTCGTTGTTGCCTTTGACGTCATGGGCGAAATCGGCAAAACGCGCGCCGCGATAAGCCGCCTCATCCAGCTTGTGTTGCTGGATCATGGTGCCCATCGCGCCGTCCATGATCAGGATGCGCCGCTCTAGCAGGGTGCGCAGCTCCTGTGTTCGATCGATGTGCATAGCGTGTTGGCTCATGACTTTAAAAATAACTCCCCTCGTTCGGCTGCCACGCTAAACGGGCGCGCACTCTCTTTAGCGGTATTTTTTCTCGCCGGCGTGAATCTGCAACGCAGACCAATCGGCGGCGCCCGCAAGCTTGAATACAAATCGACGCGTAGGAGATGAAAATACAGCGTAAGTATCTGTTTGTCAATGAATATTTACCTTTGTTTCGGCTTTTGTCGATGCACGGCTATACTACAAATTCCTCAATATCACTCTGTTTCCAATGAAGCATCTTGAGCCCCGTCAGGCCTATGCATACCTGCAGGCTAATCCGGACGCGCTTTTCGTCGACTGCCGCAGCGAAATGGAATTTCTTTTCGTTGGTCATCCCGTCGGTGCGATGATGATTCCGTGGAATGACGGCCCGGACTGGGAGATCAATCCGCATTTTGCCTCGCAGGTAAAGAAGGCCGCGAGCGTGAACCGGCCGGTGATAATAATTTGCCGCAGCGGAAACCGTTCCCTCGATGCCGGTAGTGCGCTTGAACACGCGGGGTTTTCCAACGTCTATAACGTTTTGCACGGATTTGAGGGTGAGCTCAATGAGCATCATCAACGCAACTCCACATCGGGTTGGCGTTTCGAGGGGCTACCCTGGGAGCAGTTTTGACCTGAGGCATGCTATGTTTGCCAGCGCTTATTCGCGTTTTGTCGTTTTGTCCCGCCGTATCTGAACATGCCCCGCACGCCCCCCCCCTTCCCGCCGCTGATGCTGGCCTTTCTGGTGTGGGGTTTGGGCGCCGCCTTGTATTTCATCGGTTTTTTCCAGCGGGTAACGCCGGCGGTAATCACGCGCGAATTGATGACCGAATTTTCAATCGGTGCGGCTGCGCTTGGCAATCTTTCCGCCTTTTATTTCTACAGCTATGTCGGGATCCAGATTCCCACCGGTTTGCTTGTTGATCGCTGGGGTCCTCGTCGTGTCTTGACCCTGGGCGCGGGTTTTGCTGCGCTGGGAACGGCCGCCTTTGCTTTGTCGACGAACTACACTGGTGCGGGTCTGGGCCGCCTGCTGATTGGCGCTTCTGTGGGCGTCGCGTTTGTGGCCATGCTAAAGCTCGCCGCCCATTGGTTTGCACCGACTCGCTTCGCTTTGGTTTCCGGCCTTGCGCTGCTAACCGGAATGCTTGGGGCAGTTGGCGCCGGCGCGCCTTTGCGCATTGTCGCGGACAGTTTTGGTTGGCGTGCCGTGATGCTCGGTGGTGCAGCGTTGACGGCACTGCTTTGTGCTTTGATGTGGTGGCTGGTACGCGATGATCCGGTAGCCAAAGGATTTCGCAGTCACGCCCCCACCGGCGCTTCGCATGTGGCTGGCACTTCCCTTGTCGCCGGATTGCGCGAAGTGCTGGGCTATCGGAATGTGTGGTTGATGTTTTTCGTCGCCGGCGGATTTTCCGCGCCAATTCTGGTCTTTGCCGGCTTGTGGGGCGTGCCATTCCTGGTTACGCATTACGGCGTCAGCACCGCACACGCCGCGCTGATGACGTCTGGATTGCTTTTGGCATGGGGCTTGGGCGGACCGCTTTGCGGGGCCTTGTCAGATCGCATCGGGCGCAGAAAGCCCGTTTACATGGCGGGTCTTGCAATCAGCTTTGTTGGCTGGAGCCTGGTCTGGCTCAAGCCCGGGCTGCCGCTTGGTCTTCTTTACATTATATTTTTCGTTATCGGCATTGTTTCCGGGGCGGTTATTCTGACCTTTGCATTTTGCAAGGAATCGACGCCGATTCGTCTCGCTGGAACGACCAGCGGTATTGCCAACATGGGAAATATGATGGGGGGCATGCTGTTGCAACCTGCAGTCGGTTGGGTTCTTGACCGCATGTGGAGCGGCCAAATTACCGACGGCGTGCGTACTTACGATTTTGCCGCTTACCGGACCGGATTTTCGCTCATGCTTGCGTGGCTGATCCTTAGCATGCTGTTGCTTGTGTTTGCGCGTGAAACCCATTGTCACCAAAGTGACTAGGCGCAGCGCCCGGCCGTCGTTGTGCCGGGCGGAGGTATCGGAAATGGAAAAGGGAGGCTCTCGCCTCCCTTTTTACGTAATGCGCAACATTTACCGCGCCGCGGTAATCTCGATTTTCAACTCGCCCAAACCATCGATTCCGGCAACGAGTTTATCGCCGGGTTTGGCCGCCCCGACCCCCGCGGGTGTCCCGGTCATGATGATGTCACCCGGCTCCAGGTAGTAGTACTGCGACAGGAACGCGATGGTGTCGGGGATGTTCCAGATCATCATGTTGATATCGCTGCGCTGGCGCTCGGCACCGTTGACCTTGAGCCAGAGCTGTCCGTTGCCCGGATGGCCGATCTTGCTGGCCGGAGTCACCGCACCGATCGGAGCGGCCTCGTCGAAATCCTTGCCAAAATCCCAGGGGCGTCCATTGTCCTTGCCAACCTGCTGCAGGTCGCGGCGTGTCATGTCAAAGCCGATGGCATAGCCCCAGATGTGCTTGTTTGCATCTGCGGCGGAGATTCGCGTGCCGCCCTGTGAAATCACGGCCACCAGCTCGGTTTCCCAGTGGTAGTTCGCGGTCTTGGGCGGGTAATGGATCTTTGCCGTTTCGTCCGTGTTGACCGCTACCAACGAGTGGGATGATTTTATAAAAAAGAATGGTGGCTCTTTGCCGTCACCGCCCATTTCCTTCTGGTGTTCAACATAATTGCGGCCGACGCAAAAAATGCGGCGCACCGGAAAACGATCTGTGGTGCCGATGATCGGCAATGACGGGGTTTCCCAAGCGGGAATGGCGAGGCCCATGCGGTTTCCTTTGGCTGCGTTGATACGGTGGAATGATGCTAGGAGGATGTGGAGACTGAAGCCGGCATATTATAAATCGCGCCGGCCGTCGCGATACATCAGGGTTTGGAAAAGAGCGTCGCCGTCAAGAACAGGCATAAAAAAGGGGTGCCAATAGCGGCACCCCTTGAAAGACCAGCCTTTGCAGGGATGGCCCCTGCTCGCGTTGACGGGAGCCTTGACCCCCCTTCTGATCTAGTTGCGGTAGGCGGATTCGCCGTGTGACGTGACGTCCAGACCTTCGCGCTCTTCCTCTTCGGACACACGCAGCCCGACCAGGATATCGGCAATCTTGAAAGAGACGAAGGCGACGACTGCCGACCAGATGATGGTCACGCCGACGGCCTTGGCCTGAATCATCAACTGTTCGCCATAGCCGGGGAAGCCGGTTTTGCCGGTAACCCAGTCGGTGACAAGTCCGGGGCCGCCAAGCTCGGGTGAGTTGAAGATACCGGTCAGCAGCGCGCCGAGGATGCCGCCCAGGGCATGTACGCCAAATACGTCGAGCGAGTCATCCGCGCCGAGAAGCCTCTTCAGGCCGCTCACGCCCCAAAGGCAAACCACGCCCGCGAGCGAGCCGATCACAAACGCGCCGGGTATGCCAACGTTACCGGCAGCCGGTGTGATGGCGACCAGGCCCGCAACCGCACCAGACGCGGCACCGAGCATCGAGGGTTTGCCCTTGAAAATCCACTCAAAGAAGATCCAGGACAATACTGCGCAAGCGGTTGCGAGGAAGGTGTTGATGAAGGCGAGCGCGGCAGAGTTGTTGGCTTCGAGCGCCGAACCGGCGTTGAAACCAAACCAACCGAACCACAGCAGCGCCGCACCGATCATGGTCATGGGCACGTTGTGTGGCGACAGCGCTTCCTTGCCGAAGCCGATACGCTTGCCAATCATGTAGGAGCCCACCAGACCGGCAACACCGGCATTGATGTGCACCACGGTACCGCCGGCGAAATCAAGCGCGCCCCACTGCCAGAGCATACCGGCCTTGGCATTGAGCTCGTCGACCAGCTTCGGATCGGTGTAAGCATCCGGTCCCATCCAGAACCAGACCATGTGGGCGATCGGCGCGTAGGCGAAAGTGAACCACAGCACTGCGAAAATCAGCACGGCGGAGAACTTCACGCGTTCGGCGAAGGCGCCCAGAATCAGGCAGACGGTAATCGCTGCGAAGGTGGCCTGGAACGCCACGAACACCAGCTCGGGAATGACCACGCCCTTGCTGAATGTCGCAGCCATGGCGAACTCACCCTTGGCCGCGTCGAAGCTTCCTTTCAGGAACAGCCGGTCGAAGCCGCCAAAGTAGGCATTACCTTCAGTAAATGCCAAGCTGTAGCCATAAACGCAC
The DNA here is from genome assembly GCA_945906975.1 of Bordetella parapertussis. Next base: position 18,677 of record CAMDRY010000005.1, read on the forward strand.
CAGAGCACTGTGATCAGCGAGAACACCACGAACACCTGCATCAACACCGACAGGATGTTCTTGGAGCGGACCATGCCACCATAGAACAGGGCCAGTGCAGGGACACTCATCAGTAACACCATCGCGGTGCAGACGAGCATCCAGGCAACGTCGCCCTTGTTTGGCACGGGTGTCGGCGCGGCAGCAGTAGCAGGAGTCGCGGCAGCTGGTGCTGCGACCGCGGTGGCGCTAGCGGCAGCCGGAGCCGCGGGTTTGTCCTCGGCAACGGCATAGCCGCCAAATCCTATGGCGCCAACCAGCACGAGCAGAGCAATTAGTTTTTTCATGTTGTTTCCCTTTAGACCGCATCCGCGCCGGTCTCGCCGGTACGGATACGCACGACCTGTTCCAGTTCGAAGACAAAAATCTTGCCGTCGCCGATTTTTCCGGTGTTGGCGGATTTTTCGATTGCTTCGATCACTTGGTCCAGCATTTCGGTCTTGATGGCGGCCTCAATTTTCACTTTCGGAAGAAAATCGACGACATACTCGGCACCCCGATACAACTCGGTATGACCTTTTTGGCGGCCAAAGCCCTTGACCTCGGTTACGGTGATGCCTTGTACGCCTATGGCGGAAAGGGCTTCCCGTACCTCGTCAAGCTTGAACGGCTTGATGATGGCGGTCACTAGTTTCATGTGATGCTCCCTGAGTTTTTGCACTGGAAGAAAGGCGCCGGGCATCCGGCTCCTTTCGGTCATGACAATTAGAACGTTTTGCTGAATGACAGTACGGCTTGGCCTTGGGCCATGTTGCGGAAGTCACCCGTTGTATTGGTGCCCGAGTTGAAACGACCCCAACAATAGGCGTTGGTGCCGCCGGTAGAGCCATTGCACGTGCCCTTCGACGATGTTGTGGAGTACGCCAGACCCACAACGCCGAAGCCAAAGTCTTTGGTCACGCCAACTTTGTAGTCGGTGTAGGAGGCGTCGGTTTGTCCGACGGCCCTGTAGTTTGCAACTTTCTGATCGCCGATGTGCCCGGTGATGCCCCAGCCATCGCCCAGGTCATAAGCGGCGTTGAGCTCAAGGTAGCCGCTGCCGCGCGTGTTCGTTTTGGGATTGGGGGCGATGCCGTTGTTGGCGCCAGCAGGGCCGCCATACCAGGAGATGAAGTTGCTGGATGTCGAATAGGAATACTTTGCCGTCAGCCATTTCCAACCCAGCGCACCATAGATTTCAGTCGTGTCCGCCTTGGCCGAGTTGTTCGCCGGCACATCCTTGCTGCCACTGTAGTTGTAGGTGATCAAGCCGAGGTCGTAATTCCAGTCGCCGCCGGCAAATGTGTTTTTAAAGCCGCCATAAAGATCAACTTCAACCGGAACGCTGACGTTTTGCGCATCGCTTACCCATTTGATGCTCGATCCCCAGATACCGGCGTACAGGCCGCTCGAGTGCGAATAATCGGCACCACCCTGGAGGGCTGGTTTGCCGCGAGTCTGGCTGATACCGCGAAAAAGATAGTCGGAAACAAGGCCGACGTTCGCGGTAAAGGTATGTGGCGACGCGGGCGCGGTGGCCGGCATGGCTTGTGCCAGCACGGCGGATGGAGCAGCCAACGCAGCGGCGATAGCTGACACGAGCGCTAAGTTTTTCATGGACACCCCCTTCCTGTTGTAAATGGAATGAAACAGCAAAAGGTATTTAGCAGAGGTCGTGCCAGCTTTTATTCCCATTAAAATCAGAGCATTGTTATGGATGCGGCAAAATAGCGACTCCCCCTCGCACTGGGTTGAAGCGGGAGCGGCGGTGTTTGCACCGAAGTGGTGCCGTAGTCCGAATAAGGGCTTGGTTCGTTATTAACGCAGGGCGCTACACTTGCCTCTTGGCCATAATTCATATGATTGGTGATTTCAATATGCTGAAACCGCGATTTGTCGAAGATTTAAATGCCCGCATGAGCGAGATCCTGGCCAGCAGTCCGGCAAGGGATCTTGAAAAAAATTTGCAGGTCATGTTGTCGGGCGTATTCACCCGGCTCAATCTTGTTACGCGCGAGGAGTTTGATGTTCAGGCCAAGGTGTTGATGCGAACGCGCGAGAAGCTTGCGGTGATAGAGAAAAAAATTGTGGAACTTGAACAACAAGCCCAAAAATGAGCGACAAGCCCCCTGGTTCGCCGCTGGATTGGCCAACGGGGTGCTTGCCTCCCGACTGCGTTGTTTGGCGTCCTTGGGCGCTTGAATGTCGCTAGCCGTTCTGCATAGCCGGGCCCTTTCTGGTTTGGAGGCGCCGCCGGTCACGGTCGAGGTTCATCTCGCCAATGGTCTGCCGGCTTTTACGATTGTCGGATTACCCGAGGCCGAGGTAAAGGAAGCGCGGGAGAGGGTGCGCGCGGCGCTCGCCAATTGCCGCTTTGATTTTCCGGCGCGACGGATCACCGTTAATCTCGCCCCAGCAGAGCTGCCCAAGGAAAGCGGACGATTCGATCTTGCGATTGCGCTTGGAATTCTTGCCGCGACGCGGCAGATTCCCGCAGATGCACTCGAGCAATATGAGTTTGCTGGCGAACTGTCTTTGTCCGGTGAACTGCGACCCATCCGCGGCGCGCTTGCCATGACTTGGCGCGCCGCTAAAAGCGGCCGTGCATTTATTTTGCCGACCCTGAACGCGGGCGAAGCGGCGTTGGTCAGCGATGCCCTTATCTATCCTGCGGCGGGCCTGCTGGACGTCGTTGCGCATTTGACCGGCCACACCCGGCTGTCGCGATTTAGCGCAAGTGCGCCCGCCAGCGATGACTTGAACGCCTATCCCGATCTCGCCGAGGTAAAAGGACAGAGTCAGGCCAAGCGTGCGCTCGAAGTTGCTGCAGCCGGAGGGCACAGCCTGCTTATGAGCGGCCCGCCGGGCACGGGGAAATCCATGCTTGCAGCGCGCTTCGCCGGCATTCTTCCCCCCTTGTCCGATGCTGAGGCGCTCGAATCGGCGGCATTGCAATCGCTTGGCAGCGGCGGTTTCAGGTTGGAGAACTGGCGGCGACGGCCGTTCCGGGCTCCGCATCACTCGGCTTCAAGCGTGGCTTTGGTGGGCGGCGGCAGCGATCCGCGTCCGGGTGAGATTTCCCTCGCCCACCATGGCGTGTTGTTCCTGGACGAGTTGCCCGAATTTGACCGGCGCGTGCTCGAGGCGATGCGCGAGCCGCTTGAATCGGGCCGCGTGGCCATATCGCGCGCCGCCCGCCAGGCGGAATTTCCGGCGCGTTTTCAGCTGGTGGCGGCGATGAACCCCTGCCCCTGTGGGTACCTTGGCCATTACGACGGCCGGTGCCGCTGCACCCCGGACAAAATTGCGCGCTATCGCGACAAAATATCCGGCCCCCTGCTTGACCGTATTGATATCCAGATTGAGGTTCCGGCCGTACCGCGTGAGGAGTTGATGGCGGGCCGAAGCGGCGAGTCCTCGCAGTCGGTGCGGGAGCGGGTTCTTCACGCACGGGCATTGCAACTGTCTCGTCAGGGCAAATGCAATGTCGACCTTGGCTCGCGTGAGATTGACGATTTGTGCCGTCTTGACGGCGCAGCGGAAAACCTGCTGCGACAAGCCATCACCAAGCTCTCGCTGTCGGCGCGTGCCTATCATCGCATTTTAAAACTGGCACGTACCATCGCCGACCTCGCGGGCGGCGGGGGTCTGGGTTCTTCGCATGTCGCCGAGGCGATCCAGTACCGTCGTGCCGACCGCCAGGCGGCGGCATGAAGCGCGTGCGCTGATGTCCGTATATGCGATTGGTGATGTACAGGGCAGTTACGAGGAGTTGCGCCGGCTGATCGATTCGCTGCGGTTCGATCCGTCCGCCGACAAGCTTTGGTTTGTCGGCGATTTGGTGAATCGTGGCCCCGCATCGCTCGCTGTTTTGCGCCTACTGTGCTCCCTGGGGGACAGCTGCGTGGCGATTCTGGGCAACCACGACCTGCATCTTCTGGCGGTGTCGGAGGGGCACGCACGCTTGCGTCCAGACGACACCTTGGATGAACTGCTCGCCGCACCGGATCGCGATGAACTGCTTGCCTGGCTCAGGGCGCGCCCCTTGATTCATGTCGAGGGTGCTTATGCCATGGTTCACGCCGGGGTGCTGCCGCAGTGGGATATCAACACCGCGCGCGCACGCGCAGACGAAATTGGGCGGCTGTTGCGTGGCCCCGATTACGGCGCGTTTCTGAAAGGGCTCTACGGCAGCAAACCTGACCGTTGGGATGTTTTACTTACCGGCGCAGACCGCTGGCGCGTCATTGTCAACGCCATTACCAGAATGCGTTTTTGCACTGCCGACGGCCGCATGGAGTTTGCGAGCAAGGGCGGAATCGGCGGCGCGCCCGCAGGTTATTACCCCTGGTTCGATGTGCCCGGCCGTGCCAGCGCCGATCACGTCATGGTTTGTGGCCACTGGTCGGCATTGGGTCTGGTCTTGCGTCCGAATCTTGTCGCGCTGGACACCGGTTGCGCTTGGGGCGGCAGCCTTACTGCTGTTCGGCTTGAGGATCGGCGCGTTTTTCAGCAGCCCGCGCTGGGACCGGGACGCCCAATGCCGTCGCAATAGCCGTTTCAGCGGCACGGGCAAGCGTGCGACGTGCGCGATTGGAAATCTCGATCGACTGCGAAAACGTAACCGTCGCGGTCATCTGCCTTGTCGACACAATAGCCCAGATCGAATCGAGCAGCGAGTCATCACCGACGTAGGCGGCATTCCGGCACAAATTGTTCATTGCATCCCGGTAGCCCAATGCGACCGGCAACACGCTCGCATCAGCGTCGACTGCCGGTTGAAAAAGCGCGGCATGGAACATCAGCAATTCATCACCGTAGGTGGTGGTTCCTTCCGGACAAATGGCGACCAGCGCACCGGATGCGAGTGAACTGGAGATATTTTGGTTGGCGCGCCGAGCGCCACTTTTACTGCCCCGTTCAATGTAGAGCGTGCCGGCGCGCGTGCATAGCCAGCCCACCAGCGGCCATTTTGCAACATCTGCCTTGGAGACGAACGTGGCGGGCATAACGGCGTTGATGACGAAAATATCGAGCCACGAAATATGATTGCTGGCAAGCATGCAACGATCCGGCAGTACGCTGGGTGTTTCAATGGCCACCAGCCGTATATGCAGCAGTGAGAGTAATTGCCGCGACCAGCGCTGTCGGATTTGTTGCTGTATCGACGGGGCTTTACCCGGGTAGAAAAGGCCGGCGATCACCAAGGCGCGGAGCAAATGCAGCGCGAGTCGCGTCAGGCGGAGCAAGCGAAGGGCAAAAGGCGTGGGCGAGGTCATAACAGCGCGATTCTACACGGCAGCTGTGACGATACTGCTCAAGCGGAAGACGCAATCGTAAGAGAAAAATAGCTGGAAACCCTTTCCAGGCGCGGGTTTCCAGCCTGCCTTAGGGGAGCCTGCAGCGTGGCGTGCTTTGTTTCTCCGGTAGCGTTTTTGAACTTCTAAACCCCTCTAAAGTCTTTTAAACTTTAGTGTGACACTCGGGTTACGCCGGCCGATGTCAAGAGGCGGACGCGTTCACCTGGTTTGAAAGTTTCGTCTGCATCCTGGGTAATCGCACGCAGCTCGCCGGACTCAAGGCGCACGGTGATTTCCAGCGCGGCTTTTTGCGTGATTTTTTGTTCTATGGCCTGCCCTGCGACGCCACCCGCTACCGCGCCAAGGATGGAGCCGACGGTAGAGCCTTTGCCGCCGCCGATGTTGGATCCCGCCACGCCGCCGACGGCACCGCCGGCTATCGCACCCACAGGCCCACGGCTACCCTCGATAGTGACCTGACGCACGCTCTCGACCACGCCCATCCGGACAGTGGCTTCCCGGCGCGCTTGCGATGGCGAATACACGCTGCCTGAACTGCTTTCCGTGGCGCAGCCCGCAAGTGTGAGGGTCGCGGCAAGCGCAACTGCGATGATGTTAAAGGTGCCTGTCTGCATGGTCTTGCTCCTGTAAATTTGCGGCCAGCTCGTACTGTACCGCCAGTTCAGAGGCTCTGGCCGAACGCCCGCAGGTACTTGGCGTTTATTTCTTCTCGGGTTGGTACATGGTTCTGCCCGCCGCGAGAGGCAATTTTTATCGAGCCCATGACCGAAGCGATTTGTCCCGTTTTGCGCCAATCAAGGCCGGAGGAAATTCCGTACAGCAGACCGGCGCGGTAGGCATCGCCGCAACCGGTTGGATCAAGAATCTCATCGGCTTTGACGCAGGGTATGTCAATACGTTGGCCGGAGGTGAAAATCGACGAACCCTCCGCCCCGCGCGTGACTATCAGGGCTTCTACCCCCTCTGCGATCCTGTCCAGCGTAACGCCGGTGCGCTCCTCAAGCATCTTCCCTTCGTAGTCATTGACCGCGACATAGGTCGCAAGTTTGACGAAATTTAGCAATTCTTCACCGGAGAACATCGGCAGTCCCTGCCCGGGATCGAATACGAACGGGATGTCTTGCGCGGCCAGTTCGCGCGCATGCAACAACATGCCATCCCGGCCGTCGGGTGCAATGATGGCAAGATCGACATCCATCCAGCCGCTGACATGATCCAGGTGGGAGAAATTCATCGCGCCGGGGTGAAATGCCGTGATTTGGTTGTCGTCAAGGTCTGTGGTTATGAAAGCCTGGGCAGTAAGCGCGTTGGCGTGCTGGCGCACATGGGTGCGCGTCAGGCCAAGCTTGTCCAGCCGGGTCAGGTAGGGTCCGGCATCGCTGCCGACCGTCGCCATGATCAGCGGGTCGCCGCCAAGCAATTTCAGGTTGTGGGCGATGTTGCCCGCGCAACCGCCGAACTCGCGCCGCAACTGCGGTACCAAAAACGACACATTCAGAATGTGGATCTGATCCGGCATGATCTGATCGCTGAAGTGTCCCTGAAATACCATGATGTTGTCGTATGCCATGGAACCGCAGATGAGCGTGCGCATGTGAACTCCTGTATCTGTTTTGAAGGCGGCCGATATGTTGTTCGGCGTGTGGCCCGTTGTTTGTTAAGGATAGAAAAGATAAAGCCGGTAACCGGTGGCTTTGAGATCAACAAGCTGTAATGTCACCCTGATGGCCCGTTCGGCGCCGGCGGCAAAGCCGTTTTCATTGTCCGGCGGAGAATCGAGGTAATCGGCCGCCTGCAAAACGCGCCTTGCCAGCGGCAAATCCTGAGTGTCGGTCAGCGTGAGCTCGAGCGCGGGGTGTGCTTGTGGAAATGCCGCGCGGTTGCGCAAGGTTGCGCTGAGGATGACCATGCTGGCGTTGACACCGTCGGCCTGCAAATCCGAGGCCTCGATGGTCATCAGGTCGGACCGATGGGGTAACTGGATCGAGCATCCGAGCAAGGCGCAGGTCTCTTTGATGAGCGGCTTCGAAGCGGGCACAAGCACTGCAATATCACTGCGGAAATAAAACAGCCCCTGCGCAAAGAGCAGAAATGTCAAGATCAAGATGCCCGCGCCCATAGGCCCGCGGGTTCGTGCCGGCATCGCTGGGGGGCCGAATGGCAGTTCGTTTGGTATCGCGTTGATCGTTCGTGCCGCAATCGCGACGTGTGCCGGAGTGGCGAAAGAGTCGGCTTCAGCCTTGGGCGCGATTGCCGGTGCTGCTGGGAAAGTGGCGACCAGCTCCGGCGAAAGCGCTGGCGCGGTGTCGGGGAGGATCATCGGCACGCCGGAGGGGTTTGCCAGATCGGCCTGGGTTTGAGCCGGCGTCAGTTCTTGCAGGGATGCCGAGGCATCAAATACGTGGGTGCAGGCGCCGCAGCGAACCTGGCCACCACGCGCCGACAGTTGTGCCTCCGTTACGCGAAACGCGGTATTGCAGGTCGGACAGCGCGTGATCATGCGTGCCTCACCCCGGTGAGGCAGACCCAGCCTTCTTCTGTGGCGAAGGGGGTTAGCTCAAATGCCGGACGGTAGGCGCTGATGACATCCGCCGCCTGCGTTTCGAGAATGCCCGACAGTACGATACGGCCACCCCGGCGGGTGTGTCCTGTGAGCGCGGGGGCGAGCAGCACCAGGGGATTGGCGAGAATATTCGCAACCACGACATCGGCTTCGGACCGCAGGGCTGCGTCCGCAGTCCGAAACGAGGCGATGACCTTATTTTTTTCGCTATTGTATTGCGCCGTGGATACCGCCTCGGGGTCGATGTCTATGCCCAGCGCGGAACCCGCCCCCAGTTTGATCGCCGCGATGGCCAGAATTCCAGAACCGCAGCCGTAGTCGAGGATTTGTTCTCCGCCCGACAGGTTTGCTTCCAGCCATTGCAGGCATAACTTTGTCGTCGGATGTGTACCGGTTCCAAACGCGAGGCCCGGGTCAATGCGAATGTTGATTGCCGTTTTATCGGGGGGCTCATGCCAGGACGGAATAATCCAGAGCCGCGTTGAAACCTGCACCGGCTGGAATTGTTCCTGAGTACGGCGGACCCAATCTGCATCGGCCACTGATTCGATGTGATAGCCGGGCGCAGCGGACAGGCCCGCGGCTGTGGCAGCCGTCGCGACAATCGCCGCAACGTCGTCCTCGGGGCGGCAAAGCATTTTCAGCAGTGAGCGCGACCATCTGGCGCGCTCATCCGAGCCCGGCTCGCCGAAATGTGCTTGTTCCGCAGCGGTGCCCGCATCAGCGTCCTCCGCGCTTACCGAAAGCGCGCCGGCCTCAATCAGCGCATCGGAAAGCGTTTCGGCATGCGCTGCGTCCGTTTCCAGAATTACAGAGAGCCAGGGCATCGCCAGCTTTCATTCTGAAAATCGGGAAACCACGCGGCGGCGGACCGAAAACCCGGAAGTTTCAGGGAATAGTGAATGGTTTTAATCGCACGCACTGGCACGCGCATCTCCGTTCAATGGGCCCGCAATGGCAGACTATTTTTTCTCGGCACGCTTGTTCTGTTGCGCGAGCTTTTGTTCAAGGTAATGAATGCTGGTTCCCCCTTTGATAAAGCGCGCATCGACGAGCAAGTCACGGTGCAGCGGCAGGTTGGTCTGGATGCCGTCCACGGCCATCTCCGAAAGCGCTATGCGCATGCGACGGATGG
>CAMDRY010000006.1 GCA_945906975.1 Bordetella parapertussis
TTGGCGTTGGCCGGGTCGGTCTTGCCCATGACAATGAATATGGCGCAGCGTGGATCGGGCGCGTTGGTGATCCACCACTTGCGGCCATTGATGACATAGTCGCCGCCATCGCGCTCTATACTGAGTTGGATATTGGTGGCGTCGCTTGAGGCGACCTCCGGTTCAGTCATGGCAAAGGCCGAACGAATGCGCCCCTCGAGCAGCGGAGCCAGCCACTGCGCCTGTTGCGCCGGCGTGGCGTAGCGCAGCAGCGTCTCCATGTTTCCGGTGTCCGGCGCATTACAGTTGAACACCTCCGGCGCCCATGGCACGCGGCCCATGATTTCGCACAGCGGCGCGTATTCCAGGTTGGTCAGCTCGCCGCCGTGATCCTTTGGACGCCACAGGTTCCACAGGCCGGCGGCGCGCGCCTTGACCTTGAGTTCGCCTATCAGTTTGGGCACCTGCCAACGGTCGCCCTCGGCGACCTGGTGGTGAAAAGTCTTTTCGTTGGGATAGATGTTCTCTTCCATGAAGGCCTTGAGTTTTTGCTGCAGCGCCTTGACCTTGTCCGAATATTCGAAGTCCATTTTCTGTCCCTTTTTACAAACCATGACAACGTCAATAATGCGACTCTCTAGCCCCCTCCCCCTTGACGGGGGCCGGGGAGAGGGTGAATGCAAGCAATCACGAATCACTTGCCCTCCCCCAACGGGGGCGGAAACCTACTACGTACTGGTTCGCTTGTCCGATTGCTTGGCAAAACGCCAGCCGATTTCCGCCAGCGGCCCGGCACGCCTGCCGGCATCCAGCGCCTGCTGGCTGGCGGCGATGCCATCAAGCGCGCGCTTCATCACGCCCTGCAGGATGGCGGCGATACGAAACAGGTTGTAGGCAAGGTAAAAATCCCAATGTTGCGACGCGATGCCCTCGCGCCCGGTGCGCCGGCAATACTGTTCGATATAGGCCTGCTCGGAGGGAATACCCAGCGCCGCAAGATCAAGTCCGGCGATGCCACGGAACTGCGCCGGTGGAATGTGCCAACCCATGCAGTTGTAGGAAAAATCCGCCAGCGGATGTCCCAGCGTCGACAATTCCCAGTCCAGGATGGCCACCACGCGCGGCTCATTCGGATGGAATATGAGGTTGTCCATACGATAGTCACCGTGTACCACCGCAGTTTCATCGCCTGCGGGAATGTGCTGCGGCAGCCAGGCGATGAGCCGATCCATGGCTGGTATTTTTTCCGTCTCGGAGGCCTGGTACTGGCGCGTCCAGCGCGCGATCTGGCGGGCGAAGTAATTGCCCGGCTTGCCGTAATCGGCGAGTCCCGCAGCGGCATAATCAACCGCGTGCAACGCGGCGATGACACGGTTCATTTCGTCGTATATGGCGGCGCGCTCAAGCGGCGGCAGACCGGGCAAGGACTGCTCCCAGAAAACCCGCCCCTCGACACACTCCATGATGTAGAACGCGCGCCCGAGCACCGACTCGTCCTCGCAAAGCGCCAACATGCGCGGCACCGGGATGCCGCACTTCCCCAACGCGCCCATGACACGATATTCACGCTCGATGGCGTGTGCGGAAGGCAATAATTTGGCCGCCAGGCCTGGCTTGGAACGCAGCACGTAACGGCGCCCCCCGGCCTCGAGACGGTAGGTCGGATTGGACTGCCCCCCCTTGAACTGCTCGACGGCAAGCAAAGCAGCGTAGCCCTCGACATGATCGCGCATCCAGGCTTCGAGCGCGGAGACATCGAAGCTGTGGCGACCGGCGACCGGCATGGTGCCGCTGAATTGCTCACTCATGGGTTCAATGTCACCCGCTCATCGCGGGTCTGTCCTCCTCAGTGGGGAGGCAATGCTAGCATGCCCAACCTCGTGCCATGGCCTGCGTGTAAGCAGCCGGTCACGCGCGCAGTGCCTGATACCGGCAGGAAAACCAGTGCATCAATTCATCAGAATACAGGCTTGGCGCGAAAATACTCGGCGCGGTCTATCGAACGCACGCGCACTTCGCGTACATCGACGCCCTGCAGCAGCTTGAGCGCCACGTCGGTGCCTGCAGCCCCCATGCTCCATATTTTTCGGTAGAGCTCTTCATGGGTTTTCACCGCAGCCGCGCCGACGCCGACGACAATGTCGCCGCGCTTGATCCCGGCCTTGTCAGCCGGACTATCGGGCGAAACGCGCGTGACGAACAAGCGTCCCTGGACCTCTTCAGTGGCAAGGCCCAGCCAGGGACGCCCATCACCGGCAGCCCGCCCCTTGAGCACGAGGTCCTGCAGTATGGGCTTCAACAGGTCGATCGGAATGAACATGTTGCCGGGCAGCGGCGTACCCCGTTCCACAGTGTCGCGCACCAGCAGCGAGCCGATGCCAACAAGCCTGCCGTCCCGCCCCACCAGCGCGGCCCCCGCCCAACTGAGCGTCGGCGGCGAGGTGAATATCGCCTCATCGAGCAGATACTCCCAACTACCGGCGAACTGGCGCTTGGCGACCACATAGGTGGGTGTGGCGGCCGCCCGCCCGCCAAAGGGCAGCACCATCACCGGCTCGCGCACCGCCAGCGACGACGACAGCCCCATTGCGATGGGCTTAACCCCCATCGGCATTTGCGCCTTCAGCAGGCCAAAACCGCTCGCATGGTCATAACCCACCAGCGTGGCGGGAACGGTCTTCTGCTCCGCGGTGGTGACTTCAATCGCTTCGGACTCGATGACGATGTAGCCCACAGTGAGGATGTGGCCCTGGTCGTCGATGACCACACCGGTACCCTCGCGCGTGCGTCCCAGTGATGCATTGGAGCGTGCATCTTCGAGCGCCTTGCTGCGTACCCTGACAACGGCGCCAAGCATCTGCGCGGTTTCAAGCGCGCGGTCCTGCTCCGCCCGAACGCGCTCATCCTGTGCCACCAAAGACCGTGGCGCCGTATCGCCCTCCACCGCCAAGCAATCGGGAACCGTGACGAGGCAGCAAGCCATTGTCAGCCCGGCAATAGTTTTGATCGATTTCATATCCATCTCGATACCCCCCCTCGTTTGCAATCCCGTTCAGCCCGCGACCACATTGCAGCCCATTTTGGCAGAGCCATTCACGCCACGTTCACAAGCCCATTCTTATCCGAATCGACACCAATTTCCAGCCCTTGGCGTGGATCGGTGAAGATTTGCCGCTGCCTTCCATCATGCTGCGCACTTTTCAGTGCTGGCGATCAATTCACGACAGATTCGTCCCGGTTAAAACCTCGGCCAGACAAGCACGCCGGGCGGCTCAAGCGGGCACTTGCATGATCAGTGCCGTTTTTATGACGTGACAGCACCATGCGGCAAAGCTAAGCTTTGCCACCGTTTCCGGCAAAACCCCTACTTCTTTGCGAAATTGCAATGCCAAACCGCAAAACCATCAAGCTCTACCTGAACGTCGGCCATACCTTCGACCATTTGTTCATGTTGATATTCCCGACGGTGGTGCTGGCGATCAGCGCCGAGTGGCAGCGCCCCTACAGCGAGCTATTGCCGCTGTCACTGCCCGGCTTCATCGCTTTCGGCGTGTTCTCCATCCCGGCCGGATGGTTGGCCGACCGCTGGAGCCGCAGCGGCATGATGACGCTGTTCTTCTTTGGCATCGGCGCCGCGTCCATACTCACCGGCCTGGCGCAGAACGAGTGGCAGATCAGCGCCGGGCTCGCGCTGGTGGGCGTGTTTGCCGCCATCTATCACCCGGTGGGCATGGCCATGCTGGTCGCCAATGAACCAAAAATCGGCCGCACCTTGGGCGTGAATGGCGTCTACGGCAACACCGGCCTCGCGCTGGCGGCGCTCATTGCCGGCGCCCTCGCCGACCTGTGGCACTGGCGCGCGGCGTTTTTTGTGCCTGGCATCGTCTGTATCGCCACCGGCATCGGCTTCGCGCTGGCGGCGCGCGGAGGCGACCCGGTTCGAACCAAAGCCAAGCCCGGCGCGGTCCGCCTGCCCCGCTCGGTGCTGATGCGCGTGTTCGCCGTGGTGGTGGTCGCCACCATTTGTGGCGGCATCATATTCAACGCCACCACCGTGTCTATGCCCAAGGTCTTTGATGAACGCCTGAACGCCTTGACGCAATCCACCCTGGGCATAGGCCTGCTCGTCTGCATGGTCTACCTGATCGCGGCAATGGCACAGTTGCTGATGGGCTGGTGGCTGGACCGACGCTCGCTCAAAGCCGTGTTCGTGCCCGTGGTGGCGCTGCAGGTGCCCCTACTACTGGCGGCGGGCAGCCTGCAAGGCTATGCCATGCTCGCCTGCGCCGTGGCGATGATGTTTTTCGTTTTTGGACAAATCCCGATCAACGACGCCATGATCGCGCGCTACACCAGCGATGAATGGCGTGCCCGCGCCTACTCGGTCCGCTACGTACTGTCCTTTGCCGCCAGCGCCACCGCAGTGCCGCTGATCGCCGGCCTGTACGAGGCCACCGGCGACTTCACGCTGCTGTTCAACATCCTCGCGGCGCTGGCGGCCTGCATATTTCTGGCCGCCCTCGCTTTTCCGTCACAGGCCGAGGCCAAACCAGCACCGGCCTGAACCGGGCAGAACACCTATTGCTTGTCGAGTTCGGCAAATACCTCGCGTGCGATGCGGAAGGAATCGACGGCCACCGGCGCGCCGCAATAGACGCCGCAATGAATCAACACCGCGGCAATTTCCTTGCGGCTGACGCCGTTGGTGAGCGCACCGCGCAAATGCAGCCTGAGTTCGTGTGGCCGGTTTAGCGTCGCCAGCAGCGCGACGTTGAGCATGCTGCGGGTCTTGCGCGGAATAGTGTCATCGGTCCACACCTCGCCCCAGGCCTGCTCGGTCACCCAGTCCTGCAGCGTCTGGCTGAAATCGTCGGCCGAAGCCAGCGCCCGATTAACGTACTCATCACCCAGCACGGCCTTACGCACCGCCAAGCCTTTTTCATACTTTGCACTTTTGGCATTCTTGCTCACGACATTCCCCTTTTGCATGCTTGTTATGGATGTTTCTTATGCGTGACTGGCGTGCGACTGGCGTGTGGCTAAGGTTTCTTGCTGGCCGTCCTTTTAACGGCCTTTTTAGCGGGCTTGGCCGTCTTTTTCGCTGTCCTCTGCGCCGGATTCTTCACGGCGCGCTTGACCGGTTTCACCCTGGCTAGCTTGGGCACATAAGCAATCGCCTCGACCTCAAGCCCGCAGTCCATGGGCGTGCGACCGGCTTGCATGCGCGTGCGCGCCGGCAGGGTTTCCTGGCCGGAGAAATACGTTCGGTAGATACGATCGAATTCGCCGGCATCGCGCTGGTCCTTGAGCCACACAATCACTTTTAGCAGGCAATCCATGTTGGAGCCCGCCTCTTCAACGAGCTTTTTCATATTGCCCATCACCAGGTGAACCTGGTCGGCGAAGGGCATGGCCGGAAAAGGCGGTAACGGCAGCTTGTTCGCCCGCGCCTCACGGACCTGCGCGGAAAAGGCCTCATCAAAAGGCGGCAGGCCTGAGACAAAGATCAGGTCGCCATAACGAACGCACAAGTTGAAGGGCGCGTCGGCCGAAGGCAGGTCGGCATTGAAGTTCTCTTTTTCCATTACATCTCCTTGAAGGGGTTTTCGTTTCACCACATCATGCCGCGCGCCGTCACCGGCCACAATGCCTGGACGACGCCTTGGCGCACGCAAACAAACCAGTCGTGCATGTTAACCGTCGGGTCGCAATGCCCGGGCACCAGCAAGAGTTTTTCCCCCAGGGCCGGTGCCACTGTTCCCGGCGCCACGCTGATCACGCCGTGCTCGTCCGAAGCCTTAAGATATTCCAGCCCGGGCCTGCCCGCCACACGCGGCATGCCCGAATCGATGCTCGATGCCTTGAGACCTGCATCGACCACCACGCGATCGGGCGCCGGCGTGCTCATAACCGTAGCCAGGATGTGCAAGCTTTGGCCAAACGCAGGAAAGCCCTCCCAGTCGTTTAGCTGATAGTCGGCGTCCATAAAAATATAGGAGCCCGGTTGCAGTTCGGTGTAGACGCCGCCGTCTCGCTCGAACAAAAAACTGCCGGTGCCGGCACCGGTGACGGTGTCGCAGGCGATGCCCGCAGCAAGGATCAGCTCACGTGTGGCGCGGGCTTTGTCGGTCGCCTCGGCGATGGCGGCGCGCCGTGCCCCGATGCTGCGCAGATGCTGGGCCGAGCCATGGTAGGCGTGCATGCCGGCAAAGCGTAGCCCCGGCGCCGCTGCCACGGCTTTGGCTAGGGCGAGGGCCGGCGCACCCGGCGTCACGCCGCAGCGTGCCGCGCCAACATCAAGCTCTATGAGCACCTCGAGCCTCACCCCTGCGCCCAGCGCCGCGGCATTGAGCGCCGCGACGTTCGCCGCACTGTCGGCGCACACGGCGATGCGCGCGCGCTTGGCCAGCGCCACCAGCCGTGCAATCTTGACCGCGCCGACGACTTCGTTGCAAATCAGGATGTCATTGACTCCGCCGAGCACCAGCGCCTCGGCCTCGCTGACTTTCTGGCAGCACACGCCCGCCGCGCCGCCGGCGATTTGCGCCTTGGCGATATCAGCCGACTTGTGCGACTTGGCGTGCGGCCGCAGTCGCGGACCGGGGCGCGCCCCGTCGCCCCGGACAGCCTCGTTCATCAACGCAAGATTGTGCTCGAACACATCAAGATCGAGGATCAGCGCGGGCGTGTCAACTTGCGCCAGAGGCATGCCTATGGTGGCAGGGGTGGCAGGGGTTGCGAGCGTAGCAGGTGCGGTCGGAGTATTCATCTTCATTCCATGGCTTGTTGACGTGAGGAACGGCCGGCAAGAGCGCATTCTAACTGGGGTAAAATTGACTATCCTAACGAACCAGAAGAAAAGCATGCGCGCAGTCGAAATCACCACTCCTGGCGAACCCGAGGTACTCAAACTTGGCACCCGCCCCGATCCACAACCACAGTCGGGCGAAGTCCTGATCAAGGTCGCCGCCGCGGGCGTCAACCGCCCAGACGTACTGCAGCGCAAAGGCAATTATCCGGTGCCGCCCGGCGCCTCGGACATCCCCGGCCTCGAAGTCGCCGGCACCATTACTGCGCTGGGCAAGGATGTCAGCGGCTGGAAAATCGGCGACGAAGTCTGCGCCCTGGTCGCCGGTGGCGGCTATGCCGAGTTATGCACCGCACCCGCAGCGCAAGTGCTGCCGCTGCCCAAGGGTTTGTCGATGATCGAGGCGGCCTCACTGCCTGAAACTTTTTTCACTGTCTGGAGCAACGTGTTTGACCGCGCGAAACTGGCCTCTGGCGAGACGCTACTCGTTCAGGGCGGCTCCTCGGGCATCGGCGTCACCGCCATCCAGATGGCCAAGGCCTTCGGCCATACCGTCTACGCCACCGCCGGCAGTGCGGACAAGTGCGCCGCATGCGTGCGCCTTGGCGCCGACCGCGCCATCAACTACAAGACCGAGGATTTTGTCGCCGTGCTGAAAGAGGCCACCGGCGGCAGGGGCGTCAACGTCATACTTGACATGGTCGGGGGCGATTATGTCGACCGCGAACTCAAGAGCCTCGCCGACGACGGCCGCATCGTGCTGATCGCCTTCCTCGGCGGCATGAAATCCACGGTAAACCTCAACGAAATCCTGCGCCGTCGCCTGGTACTGACCGGCTCGACGCTGCGTCCACGCCCCATTGACTTCAAGGCTGCGATCGCGAAAAACCTGCGTGATAAGGTTTGGCCGCTACTCGAAGCCAAAACAATAAAGCCGGAGATTTTCAAGACCTTCGCCCTCGCCGATGCGGCCGAGGCACATACGCTGATGGAATCCTCGCAACACATCGGCAAGATCGTCCTCACCGTTTAGGCGGGCGCCATGTTCCAGCCGGGCATACTCAAGGGCAAGCGCATCCTGGTCACCGGCGGCGGCACCGGCCTCGGACGTGAAATCGCGGCGCAATACCTCGGCCTTGGCGCCGACATCATCATTTGCGGACGGCGAAAATCGGTGCTCGATGAAACCGCCGCAGCCTTGATGCAGGCGCACGGCGGTGCGGTCAGCACCCGCGCCGTGGATATCCGTGACGCCCTCGCCGTCGACGCCATGGTGCAGTCCATCTGGGACGAGGGCGGACCACTCACGGGGCTGGTCAATAACGCCGCAGGCAATTTCATCAGCCGCACCGAAGACCTGTCGCCGCGCGGCTTTGACGCCATCGCCAACATTGTTTTGCACGGCACGTTTTATATGACGCAGGCGGTGGGCAAGCGCTGGATCGCCGGAGGGCACAAGGGCAGCGTGATCTCGATTGTGGTGACTTGGGTCTGGACCGGTTCGCCCTTCGTCGTACCCTCGGCCATGGCCAAGGCCGGCGTGCATGTGATGACACAGTCCCTGGCGGTGGAGTGGGGTCGCCACGGCATCCGTCTCAACGCCATCGCGCCGGGTACCATCCCGACAGAGGGCATGAGCCAGCGCCTCGCGCCGGGCCAGCAGGACCACGGCGATGCCGTGGCCAAGGCCAATCCCATGGGCCGCGTCGGGCAGATGCACGAACTGCAAAACCTCGCCACCTTCCTGATGGCCGATGGCTGCGAATGGCTGTCGGGTCAGACCATCGCACTTGACGGGGCCGGCTGGCAGGCCAACGGCGGCTCGTTCAAGGAGCTGTTCGCCTGGGGGGACACCGAGTGGAGGCGCGCGCGCACAGCGATAAAAAGTCAGGACGACAAAGACAAGGCGCAGCGACCAGCCTAGGTCAATCGCCCGGAAAGCCGCGCCAGACGGGCATTTCCAGCCGTCGGTGTGGCGCAAACTGGAGGAGGTCAAATGAAAAAAAACATTCCCGCCCGTCCGCTGGCTCTGCTGCTCGCCGCCCTAAGCCTGGCGCTGACGCTGCCGACACATGCCGGCGCGCAGGCCTATCCGTCCAAACCGATACGCCTGATCACGCCTTTCGCACCCGGCGGAGGCACCGACTTCGTCGCGCGGCTGATCGCGCAAAAGTTGACGGAAAAACTCGGCCAACAAGTCATGGTCGACAACAAACCGGGGGCCGGCAGCAACCTGGGCACCGAACTCGCGCTCAAGTCGCCGCCAGACGGCTACACCCTGCTGGTCACACCGGCGAGCTATACCGTCAATCCGAATATTTACAAGCTTAACTTCGACCCGATAAATGACATCACGCCCATCGTGCAGATCTCCTCCGGGCCCTACATCGTCGCCGTGCATCCCTCGCTGCCGGTAAAAACCCTTAAAGACCTCGTGGACTACGCCAAGGCCAATCCGGACAAGCTCTCTTACGGTTCCGCAGGCAACGGCAGCTCCACCCACCTTGCCACCGAGTTTTTTCTCGACGTCGCAAAGATCAAGATGCTGCACATCCCCTACAAGGGCACCGGCCCCGCGCTCAACGACACCATCGCCGGCAATGTCCAGGTGATATTCGGCAGCGTCGCCGCCACGCTGCAATTCGTCAAATCGGGGCGCCTGCGCGCCCTCGCCGTGACCACACCGCAACGTATCAGCGCCGAACCGGATGTGCCCACCGTCGCCGAATCAGGCTACCCCAGCTATGAAGTCACCAACTGGAGCGGCCTCTCCGGCCCCAGGGGCCTGCCCCGGGAAATCGTGGATCGCATCAACCGCGAAGTAAACGAAATCATCAAGGCCGCCGATGTCGCCAAGGTGCTGGCGGCGGACGGCCTCAGTCCGGCCGGCGGATCGGCCGAACGGTTCAGCAACATCATCAATACGGAAATCCCGCGCTGGAACCGCGTCGTCAAATCATCGGGCGCGAAAATAGACTAGGCTGTCATTGGCAAACTCATTGCAATACGCTCTCATCAAAAAACAGTCGGAGGGAAGTTCAATGCTGATCGGAATGACTGGCCTCGGGCGCATGGGCGCGAATATGGCGCGGCGGCTCGCCAGAGGCGGCGCGAAGGTCTGCGGCCATGACCGCAACGACGCACTCGCCTCAATGCTTGCGGCTGAGGCCGGCTTCAGTCCGGCCGACACATTAAAGGCACTGGTCGCCGCCCTGCCCGCGCCGCGCGTAATCTGGATGATGTTGCCCGCGGGTGATGCGACACAATCGACCATGGACGCGCTGCTGCCGCTGCTGGCCAAAGGCGATGTACTGGTGGACGGTGGCAACGCCAATTACAAGGATAGCCTGCGCCGCGGCGCAGAACTCAGACTGCACGGCATCGCGTTTGTCGATGCCGGCGTATCGGGCGGCGTATGGGGCCTCGCCAACGGCTATTGCCTGATGCTGGGCGGCGACAAGGAGGCCATCGCACGCGTCGCGCCGTTTATCAAACTACTGGCACCGACCCCGGACAGCGGCTGGCTGCACTGCGGTCCGGCCGGCAGCGGCCACTTTGTCAAAATGGTCCACAACGGCATCGAATACGGCATGATGCAAGCCCTCGCCGAGGGCTTTGCACTGCTCGATGCGAAAAAAGAGCTGCAGCTCGACACCGCCGCAATCGGCGAACTATGGCGCCACGGCAGCGTAGTGCGCTCCTGGCTGCTCGACCTGACCGCGGACGCCCTGGGCAAGAACAACAGCATGGCCGGCATCAAACCGGTGGTCGCCGACTCGGGCGAAGGTCGCTGGGCCGTGGATGAGGCCGTATCGCTGGGTGTGCCCGCCCCTGTTATCGCCATGGCTTTGATGACGCGCTTCGCCAGTCAGGGCAAGGACGACTACAGCGCCAGGCTGTCGGCGATGATGCGCGCAGGGTTTGGCGGCCACGCTATCCAAAGCGACAAGTACTGTCCCGTATGTCCCGCATGTCGCACTACAGGGGCCGCTTCGCGCCCTCCCCGACCGGCCCTTTGCATTTCGGATCACTCGTGGCTGCAACCGGCAGCTATCTGGACGCGCACTCGCACGGCGGCGAGTGGCTGGTGCGCATGGAAGATATTGACCGGCCACGCGAGCAAGCAGGCGCTGCTGCAGCGATTTTTTCCGCACTTAAAGCGCACGGCTTCGCCTGGAACGACCAGATCCTGTACCAAAGCGGGCGCACCGCCGCGTACCAGTCGGTCCTGGAACAGCTTGGCGCCGCCGGCCACACCTACTCTTGCGCCTGCTCGCGCCGTGAAATCGGCGACAGCCTGCTCGCCCGCGACGGCACGCCCATCTACCCGGGCACCTGCCGCGGGGGCCTCGCGCGGGGCAAAACCGCGCGCTCGGTGCGCGTGCGTGTCGGCAATACGCAAATCACGTTTGAAGATGCGATACAGGGCAGGCTCACGCAGGCACTGGCGCAGGACTCGGGCGACTTTTTGCTCCATCGCGCCGACGGCTTGTTCGCCTACCAACTGGCGGTGGTGATCGATGACGCCGAGCAAGGCGTGACCCATGTGGTGCGCGGCGCCGACCTGCTCGATTCGACGCCACGGCAGATTTTTTTGCAGGGACTTCTCGGTTACCCGGTCCCGCGCTACGCCCATTTGCCACTCGCCCTCAACGCGGGCGGAGAAAAGCTATCAAAGCAAACCCTGGCCGCACCGCTCGATGCGCTGCGGCCGGCGGCCAACCTCGTCGCCGCGCTCAATTTTCTTGGCCAGGCCGCGCCCGCAGCCCTCATTGCAAGTCCGGTAGGCGAGGTGTGGCGTTGGGCGCTGGCGCACTGGCAGCTGTCACGAATACCGCGACGCAACGCGGTGGCGGCGGGCTTTTGAGACTTCTGACACCATGGGTGCATGCATATCGCGCACCCCCACAACCCCTCGAGAAATCACAACCGACATGACACTGCCCAGCGAAATTTCATTGCTCGAAACGGCCGGACGGCTTCTGCTGGTTATTTTCTTTATCGTTGCGGGGCTCTCCAACATGACACCCGCGCGCATACGCGACCATATCGAACGCATGGCTGCGGGCGGCGTGCCCGCAGCGACCCCGGTCTTCTGGCTCGGCATTGCGCTGCAGTTCACCGGATGCGCGCTGCTGCTCACAGGCTGGCACGCCAACATCGGCGCGCTATGCCTGATCACTTTCACTATCACCGCCACCGCGATTTTTCACCGCTTCTGGTTGCTGGATGACCCGATAAAACGTAATCTCGGCAGGCTTTTTTTTCTCAACAACACGGCCATCACCGGCGGTCTGCTACTGTTGCTTGCCAATATGCAGATGGCCTGAGGCCGCGCGCAAGGCCGGGGCACAACGACTGGAAATGCCCGTCTGGCGCGGGTTTCCAGCAGACCTCCCGCGAAAATAAACGACACGGAATTAACCACAACCACGATGAGCCCAACAAACCCTCGGCGAAATTTTTCACAAAAATACCCCGCCGCCTTCATGCGCGGGGGCACCAGCAAGGCACTGATGTTTCATGCGCGCGACCTGCCGGCCTCGCGCGCCGACTGGGATGCGATTTTTCTCGCCGTGATGGGCAGCCCCGACCCCGCCGGACGGCAACTCGACGGTATGGGCGGCGGACTGTCGTCACTGTCAAAGGTCTGCGTGCTCTCACCCTCGTCGCGGCCGGATGCAGACATCGATTACACCTTCGCCCAGGTGCAGATCCGGGAGGCCGCAGTCGATTACAGCGGCAACTGCGGCAACATGTCTTCGGCTATTGGGCCCTTCGCGGTGGAAGAGGGCCTGGTGTGCTCCGAGGACGGCGAGGCGATGGTGCGCATTTTCAACACCAACACGAAAAAAATAATTCACGCCACATTCGACGTGTGCGATGGCCGCCCGCTGGTCTGCGGGGGGCTTGCGATTCCCGGAGTGGCGGGCAGTGGCGCGCCCATACGCCTGGACTTCATCGAGCCGGGCGGCGCCGCCACCGGAGCGTTGCTGCCCACGGGCAACACGCGTGACACGCTGGACATTCCGGGTCTGGGCGCGATCGAAGTGTCGATGATCGACGCCGCGAACGCATGCGTGTTTGTCGCAGCGCGCACGCTGGGACTGCGCGGTGTGGAGATGCCCGAGGAACTTGAGCGCAACAGCACGCTGCTGGCAAAACTCGCCGCCATCCGCTTGCATGCCTCGGTGGCCATGGGCATAGCCCCGGACATCACCAGTGCGCGCGCCAAGGCCGCCGTGCCCTTCATCGGCTTTGTATCGCCGGCGCAAGACTCGCCCTTGCTCTCCGGCGGCACGCTCGCTGCGGCGGACATCGATTTCACTGCGCGCTTTTTATCCAGCGGCCAGCCGCATCGCGCCCTGCCACTTGCGGCGTCGCTGTGCACCGCCGTTGCGGCACGCATCGAAGGCAGTCTCGTGCATGCTGTCTGTGCAAGCGGCGCAACGCAGCGCCTGCGCCTTGGCATGCCCTCAGGGGTGCTGAGCGTGGGCGCCGAGGTAGGGCGTGACGGCGCCTTGTGGCATGCGACACGCGGATCGTTTTATCGCACCGCGCGACGTCTGTTCGACGGCTTTGTTTACGCCTGAGGGCGCAGATCAGCCCGGATCGTTCGCCGCGCGCGAAAAGCGCCGCAGCATGCCAGACGGCAGCATGACAGTCGCCAGCGCCGCCAGCACCATGACCAGCGCCGCCATATCCTGCCAGTGCAGGATCTCGCCGAGGAAGATCACACCGCTGAACACGCCGACCACCGGAGTCATCAATATCGACAGCGTGGACACGCCGACCGGCGCACTAAGGGCGATTTTGGCGAACACCCAGTAACAGAACACAAAGGCAATGAGCATGTTGTAAATAGTGCCGGTGAGCGGCCAGAACGACAGACGCATCAGGTCGAAGCTGCCCGGTTCGATAAATAACGCACCCAAAAAAATTGGAATGCCGCCTATCAGCATCTGCCAACCGATATAAGGGGTCAGCGGCATGGCCACCGGCCAGCGCTTCATCACCACCACGCCAAAGGCCCAGATCACCGCCGAGGAAATCATCAGCATTGCGCCGAGCGGCGCGCGTTGCAAAGACGCAAATTCTGTCGAGAACAGCAACAGCATGCCCCCCATGCCAAGCAACAGGCCGGTGATACGCCGGCGCGTGAGTTTTTCTCGCAGCAGCCAGGCCGAGAACAGCACGCCCCAAACCGGCATGGTGTAAGCGAGGATGGCCGCGCGACCGGAGGCCATCATTGGGATGCCGAATACGGCAAGGATGTTCCAGCCCGTTATATTGAGCAGGGCGATCGCTGTCAGCCGCCCCCACTGCCCCTTGGGCACGCGCATGTTCTGTCCGCTTGCCCAGGCGATGGCGAACAGGCCGATGACGCCCGCCAGAGCACACCAACTGCGAAAATGCAACGGTGGGATTTCAACCAGCGTGACCTTGAGCACGGGCCAATTGACGCCCCAGAAGAATGTCATCAGCGCGAGCAAGCCGATGGCCTGCCGCGGGAATATTGGGTTTGCGCTCACGGCTTGACCATGTCTTGTATGCCACCTTTGGGCCACAACACCGTGGCGATCGCCGCCACCACCAGCGCCAGCGCCGCGTAATCCTGCCATTGCGGCGACTCATCCAGTATCAGCATACCGGTGAACACGCCGACCGGTGCGACGCCCAGTATGGACAAGGACGCAAGCCCCGCCGGCACGGTGGCGATCAGCCGCACCCAGGCCCAGTGACAGAAGATAAATGCAACAATAAGAGTATAGGCGACGCCTATCCAAGCACCAGGCGAAACCGGATGCAGGTGGTCAAGGTCGAACATCAGCGCGCCAACCAGCATAGGCACGCCGCCCAGCGCAAACTGCCAGGCAGCAAAGACGGTGGCGGGCATATCAACGGGCCAGCGCTTCATGATGATGGTGCCGATAGCCCAGGATAGCGCCGCGCCAAGCATGACCAGCGTTCCGAGCGGTGCCGCCCGCGCAGAGGCAAGCTCGCTCGAAAACAGCAATGCCATGGCGATCATGCCCAAGCTCAGGCCGGCAAGGCGGCGCGCCGTGATGCGCTCACCCAGCAGCCAGGCGCCGAACAGTACGGCCCACAAGGGCATGGTGAAGCCGAGTATCGCGGCGCGGCCCGAGTTAAGCAGGCTCACGCCATAGGCACCGAGCAAATGCCAAAACGTGATATTGAACACCGCGCAAAAAATCAGCACCCGCCATGCGCCGCGCGGCACGGCCAGCGATTGACGCGAGGCAAGCGCCACAAGGAACAAACCCGCCGCGCCGCCATAAACACAAATGGCGCGGAAACTGAGCACAGGCATTTCGTTGACCGCGAGTTTGACCATCGTCCAGTTCAGACCCCAGAAGACATTGAGCGCGACGATAAGCCAGAGGGCATTGCGCGGCACGCGCTGCGACACCTTCTTCAACAAACCAGGTTTGCTCATCCCAAACCAAGCCGCGAGCTGGCGCTAAACAAGCAGCGGCTCTAGCGCCAGGCGCAATGGCGCCGGCAGCGGCACCGGAATATTGCCGGCGCGGTCTACGTAGACGTGGACGAAGTGCCCCTGCGCCGCGGCACTGTCATCGTCATTGCGAAACAGGCCTATGTCATAGCGGACGCTGGCGTTTCCAAGTTTCGCCACGCGCAGGCCTGCATGCACGGTGTCCGGGAAACTCACCGGGCTGAAATATTGGCAATGCGTTTCGACCACCAGCCCGATGACCGGACTCAGTTCGATATCAAGCACGCCTCGCCTGATCAGGTATTCGTTCACCACCGTGTCAAACCACGAGTAGTAAACAACGTTGTTGACATGACGATAGGCGTCGTTATCCATCCAACGCGTTGTGATCGCTTGAAAATGACGGTAATCGGTGCGGTGGTGGGCTTGGGGACGGGACATTGCCAGGGGGCACGGCGAAGCAGGCCGAAAGCATACCCGAAGCGGGATCGGCGCGGGCGCGACCTTGACCTTGACCTTGACCTTGACCTTGACCTTGACCTTGACCTTGACCTTGACCTTGACCTTGACCTTGACCTTGACCTTGACATTGACCTTGACCTTGACCTTGACCTTGATGAGTCGAAGCAAAGCATCCGCATCGTAGCCATTGTATTTGATGACCGCATTGGTTTGGATGCCTACGATAAAACCGGCGTAGCGCTCGATATCGCCGATCTGACCCGCACTGAGTATCATTCGCCGCGGATTGCCCAAAGCATCCACTGCGACGTGAATTTTGCTGTTCAGGTTGCGTTAGCAGCCCCTAACGTACAAACCCCGCTTCGCGCAGGTAACGCTGCACGCCCGGATGAATGAGCTCCGAGTGCAAAGCGGCGGCAACGGTGTTGGCCGCAGTGGTTTCGGCAGCCTGCGGCAGCCGTTTTGCGATGGCCGACTCGCCCCTGTGCAGCGCCCGCGCAAGCCGGTAGGCAAGATCATCAGCCAGCGCGCTGCGGGCGATGACAAACGCCCAGGAACCGACCGAGGTGATTGGCTCAGATTGCCCGGGGTAGCTTTCCGCCGGAACCTTGAGCAGTTTGAGGAAGCTATGCTTGGTCATGATCTGCTTTGTCTGTGCAGCGTCAGGCGCAATAAAACGGGCGCCGGACGTGCTGCCCGCGACCGTGACAAACCCGGGCCAGCCAATACCACCGCCCCAAAGTGCCGCAATGCGACCGTCGGCGACCATCGCCGGGCCGTCGCCGGCGCGCTCCAGGTAAGCCGCCTGAAAGTCCTTGTTAATGTCAAGGCCAAGACCATCGAGCACATAGCGCGCAAGTATCACCAGGCCCGAGCCCCTGGCACCAAATGCAACCGGCTTTCCCAACAGGTCGGCGATGCTGCGATGCGGGCTATCGGCGCGGGTGACGAACATGCCCGGCGAGGAATACATGGCGGCAACGATGCGCAAGTCTGCAGGCGCCCTCCCGATAGCCTTGACGGCCTCGTACAAGGGTTCGCCCGTGACAAGGGCGATGTCAACCTCCCCGGCTTCGATCAGCGCAATATTCTCTGTGCTGCCCTTGGTATGGCGCGTTTGCACCAAAAGTGTCGGATCCGCTTCATTGACCGTTTCGGCTAAGGCGGCGCCGTAAGCCGGAAATCCACCGCCGGCCGTCGCCGTGGCCAAGCTTATAGAAATTTTATCGCTCATGCCGCAATCCTTCAGGATCTGTCCGCCTTAGAACCGCTCAATTACGAATACGAACCACCTCAATGACGAACCACAATCGCCACGCCGACTGCTGCCAAGCCTAGACCGAGCAAAGCCTGTATCGACAGCGTTTCACCAAAAACCAGCCACGCCATGACTGCGGTCACCGGCGGCGTAAGATACATCAGGCTGACCACCTTGGTGACGGCGTCTCGCCGGATCAAGAGCGCCAGCAAAGAAATGGCGCCGATGGACAAAACCAGCACCAGCCAGCCGAGCGCGAACAGCAGTGCCGGTGACCACTGCACCTCCCGCGTTTCGAACAACAGCGCAAAGGGCGCCAGCGCAATGCCGGCGGCGACAAACTGGATGACCGAGCCCGCCCGAAGGTCGAAGCTACCGCAAAAGCGTTTCTGGTACATGGTGCCCATAGTGATGCCGGCTAGCGCCAACAGCGCGAAGCCAGCACTCACTGGCGTGACACCGGACAGGTTGGTGTTTTGCATCACCACCAGCGCGACGCCGGCAAGGCCTAGCAACAAGCCGGCCCATTGCCGCGGCGACACCCGCTCGCCCAACAAGGGCGCCGCCACAAAAGCCGTGAGAACCGGCTGCAAACCTACGATCAGCGCAATCAGCCCGGCAGAAATCCCATGGTGAATCGCAGCAAATACCCCCCCCAGGTAACAACTCTGGATAAGAACGCCGGCCACACCAATATGCGCCACTTGTCGTCGTGTCGCCGGCCAGGGCGCGCGCCAAAGCAGTGCCAGGGGCAGCATCAGCGCGACCACCAAGGCAAAGCGCAGCAGCAAAAACGTGGCCGGCTCGGCGTAGAGCAAGCCAAGTTTGCCGCCAATAAAGCCACTGGCCCAAAGCACTACAAAAGTGCCGGGCATAAGTCTTAGCCACATACCGTCACCGACTGGCTGGATGGTCTCTGAAACAACGGATTTCATCGGGATTCGCTGCAGTTATGAGCACTCGCTCACTATTTTTTTATTTTATAAACAGTTAATTAGAAATTAAAGTCTAATTTTAAGAGTCAATCGCATTATGCCGCAAACGTGCCAATTTCCCTGTTTCGCCAGACCTGCTTTATTGACCGCCAAGGCAAAAAAATCATAACTACCTGTTTTTACGGGAACACCAAGGATTATGTTGCACTGCAGAAAATAATGCTTGACTTGATCCTTTTCTTCGGTAAAATTTCAATTGTTGCAGCGCAATATATGCACAAGTAAAGCAAAGACATCAACCAAACAGAGCCTCGACAATTCGGTCTGGGCTCACAAACAAGGAGATTTAAAATGTATGTGACCCCCGAGCAAATCGCCGCGACCAACAAAGCCGGCGTCGACGCCTTGATGAATCTGGCACACACCCAATTCGCCGCCTTTGAAAAACTTTCGGCTCTGAACTTCAATGCGACCAAAGCAGCATTCGAGAACAGTGTGAACATTGCCAAAGCCATGTCCAGCGTCAAGGACGTGCAGGAGCTCGTGAACCTCAACGCATCGGTTGCCCAGCCCTCGCTCGAAAAAGTCCTGGCCTACTCGCGCAATGTGTATGAAGTGACGACCGCAACACAGGGCGAGTTCACCAAAGCCGTTGAAGGTCAGGCCTCTGAGTTCAACAAAAGCGTTGTTGGTATGCTGGACAAGGTAGCCAAAAACGCGCCGGCCGGTTCCGACGTTGCCGTGGCCGCAGTGAAGTCCGCCCTTGCTGCCGCCAACACCGCCTACGACAGCATGACCAAAGTTGCCAAGCAGGCCACCGAGATCGCCGAGGCGAATTTCGCCGCCGCATCCTCTGTCGCGACCAAGGAAACGAAGAAAAAAGCAGGCTGAGTCTTAGCTCTCTCAGCGGTAAATTAAAAAGCCCCTCGCAAGAGGGGCTTTTTTTTGTTCAGGCAAACCGCAGCGCAGCGGCGGTTCAGCCTCCCGCCTTTGCGTCTTCCCAAGTCCCATTGAGAAGCCCGACGCCGTGCTTGATGTCGGACATGGCAAGCGCCACCTCGCCAGGCTTGCCACGCACCCCCAATTCGATATGCCGTCGCGTGCCGTCCTCACCCATATGCGGCAGGCTGAACACCTTGAGGCCGCGATAGCGCGACTCGATCTCCACCATCAGCGGTGTAAGCGTGCTCTCGGCGGATTCATAAACAATGATGGATGCTTCGCCCTCAGGTTCGGCGTTGAACAGCTGTGAATACTGCGTATCGAGAACCCACTCGACCATCGGCCAAGCCATCACCGGGAAACCAGGAACGAAATGGTGGTGTCCCACGGAAAACCCCGGAATACGGTTGTATGGATTTGGGATGATGGCGGAGCCCACGGGAAATTCGCCCATCTGCAGGCGAAAGGGCGTTGTCTCGCCGCCAAAGCGGGTGCGGATTTCCGACTCCGCGTCCGGGTGCAGCGCGATCTTCACGCCAACCGCCGCAGCGGCGCATTGGCGCGTATGGTCGTCAGGCGTTGCGCCTATGCCGCCGAAACTGAACACGACATCGCCTGCGGCCAGCGTGCGCTTGAGTGTGGCGGTTATGCGCTCCGGGCTGTCGCCGATATATTCCGCCCAAGCTAGTTTGAGCCCGCGCGCGCCAAGCGTGGTGATGAGTTGCGCGAGATGCTTATCCTGGCGCTTGCCGCGCATGATTTCGTCGCCGATGATGATGCCGCCAAAATTCATATTTTCGCCTTCATGAGTAAGCAAAGTCGAAGCCCCGGCGCACAGCGCCGGACAGCACAGGCCTACAAACGCACGGTGACGCCCTCAAGCGGCCCCGTGCGCAGATCGTTGAGCCGGTCAAGGCAATAATGGATAAATACCAAGCCAGCGAAAACTGGCGCAAAAAATCCCAGCAGCGGAACGTGGCTTACCACTGAGATCAGGATGCCAAGTGCAAACAGCTGGCCTCGATTACGGTTGATGATCAGGCTCATTTCCGCCTCGCTCGCGTGCTCGGCAAGCGCGTCGTACCGGAACACACGCTGACTCAAATAGGCGAACAGCAAGACGGGCAATATCGGCCAAAGCAGCGGCAGTAACCATAAGGGCAGCGTCACCATCGCGATTGCGACGAGCAGCAGCAGCGCGGCAATGCTGTTCCATACAGCACCGAAAAAGCCCCCCCCTTTGCGCCTGTCCAGACTTGGGTAGTCACGCTCGGCCACATGATTGACCATGGCAGGCATCGCAAAAATGCCGATGATCAGAACCGCAGTAACCAGCACCAAAGGCACAAAAAACAGAGCAAGAATGATCCAGGAAAAGTAGTGTGCAGCGATCAGCGTGAAAGGCCAAAGTGTAAGAATCGATTCGATACCCGGTGCCGCGCTGACCTGCGCGGCGATCCAGGTGAACGCCTGCGTCCAAAAAATAACAGCCAATCCAGTCCACAAGACCAACGCAACCAGCACCGGCCAAATCATCAAAAACAGCATGCGCGGATGCAACAAGCTGATGAACGCCTTTATCAGCGCGGGGGATATTTTGTCCATGGAGATGCATTTTATACCGCGCCCCTGCCGCGCTGTGCAAGCGCTTCTACTCGCCCCCCTGTCTCGCTAAGGCGCTGGACGGTCAGGTGATCACGCGGCATGGCCGAATGGGAAAAACCGGGACTGGACTTTCCCCTACACGACGGTGCCCCGCACTAGCGTTCTCGGCCGGCCTCATGCAGTGTCTTTTGTATCGGCGAGAGCAGGTAACTCATGACAGTCCGCCGGCCAAGATTGATTTCGGCCGTGATTTGCATGCCTGGCGAAATGCGAAACGTGGATCCCCCCGACTCCAGCACCGGCAAATGCAGCGCGACGAGCGTCCGATAGCCCGTCGGCGGCAGCATGTGCCCAATCTCACGTTTTTTCTCTCGATTAGCGGCCTCCGGGAGCTCGCTCGCATCCGGGCTGATATGCCGTACTTCACCGGAAGCGAGACCGTATTTCTGGAATGGATAAGCGGCGAATTTTATTCGTACCTGCTGCCCGGGGCCCACCAACCCGGCGTCTTCATTGCTGACCCATATTTCACACTGCATCGGCTCGTTAAGGGGCACCAGCGTCATCACGACCGTACCCGGCGCGACGACACTTCCGACCGTATGCGTGGCTAAATCCTTGACCACTGCGTCCTGTGGCGCCTTAAGCTCGAGCAATTCATGCCGCTGTGAAATTTTGACCAACTCCTGTTCCATGCGATGCTGCTGTGCCAGCGCGTCCACGCGCTCGTTATGCAACTGCTGCCTGTACGCGGAGCTTATCTGCGCGCTGCGCGTGTCGCTTTGCTCGATGGTCGCCATGAGGCTCGCAATATTGTGCCCCTGCGCCTTGAGATCCTGCTCCTTCTCGATGCGTTCACGCTGTTTTTCAAGATACAGCATGCGCCCGGCAAATCCGTCGCGCGCGAGCCTGTCATAAACCCGCTCCTGCTCGCTGTAAATGGGCACCGTACGCTGCAATTTGCCTTCAAGTTCCTGGCCCGCGTGCAAGTCCTGGCGCGCCTTGGACAGAACCGCCCGCTCCGAGGCAAGCGCATCAAGATAGGCCTGGCGCCGGGCTCCATACTGTGCTTTCACCTGCGCATACAAGTGCGCCGGATCCTGCGGCAGGCGGACAAGCGTATGCCCGGCAAGCTCCGCATCGACGCGCCTCAATTGCAATGCCTTGAGGGCAAGGTCATTTTGCAGTTGTCGCAAATCTGCTACCGTCGCACGCGCGTCCATGCGGGCGAGTGTCTGCCCCTTGCTGACAATATCGCCTTCCCTGACGAGGAGCTCGCGCACAATTCCCGAATCGGAAGGCTGCACGATTTGAAGATAGCTCAAGGGCACCACGCGCCCCTGTGCCACGGCGATGATGTCCAGACGCGCGACGAGCGCCCATGCCACTGCGGCAAATAAAAACAGCAGTAAAACATGCAGAACACGTCCCGGAAGGGGGGAAGGTGGCGTGGACTGTATGCGTAGCAGATCGGGGGAGAAAGCCCGCGCTGGATCAGAGTCACTCATGCGCCCCCCCCCGCGCGAGCAGGCGTTTCACGCTGTCGCCCCGTTCAATGAAAAAACCCTGTCCACCTGCAGGCTAGCCGGCAATTGATGCGCGATGAAAAGAACGCTCATACCGCCCTTAAGGCGACTGACGGTACGGCCGATGTTCTCGGCGGTTTCCACATCGAGATTACTACTGGCCTCATCAAAAATAAGCACTCTTGGTTGCCGCAACAGGGCCCGTGCAATCGCAAGGCGTTGCTTCTGCCCGCCAGATAGACCCACTCCGTGTTCCCCGATGCGCGTCTGGTAACCCTCAGGCAGCCTCCCGATGAAATCGTCGATTTCAGCGAGACGGCAGGCACGAACCATGTCATTCATCACAGCCAGCGGATTTGCCGCCGCGAGATTTTCGTGAAGGGTGCCCGAAAACAGCCGCGTATCTTGAAGAACGACGCCAAAATGGGCGCGCAGTTCACTCACTGGCATACCTCTTGTGTCACACCCATTTACGAGAATACGTCCGTCGGTCGGCATGTAGGTCCCCAACAGCAGTCGCGCCAGCGTACTCTTGCCGCATCCAGATGGCCCCATCAGGGCCACGCATTCACCAGCTTCGAGCCGAAAATTAAAATCGCGATACAAATACGGGAGATTCTCGGCGTGGCGAAAACTCACCGCAGAAAATTCGATCACCGTCTTTTCTGACGAAGGCCTGTTGGGCACCAGTGTGTCCGGCTCCGCAGGCGTGTTCATCACATCTCCCAGTCGCTGAACCGCGATAGCGGTGTGCTGGAATTCCTGCCAGAATCCCGCCATGCGCAAAAGCGGCTGGGATAGCCTGCTCGAGAACATCTGGAACGCCACAAGCATCCCAATGGTGAACCCCTCGCCCTGCATGACCATCCACGCCCCCGCGATGAGGACGGTTAAGGTCATCATCTGCTCGATCAAGGCCGCCAAGACCCCGTAGGTCCCCGAAAGCCGGCGCGCATCAAAGCTTGCGGCTAGATAACTCGCTAGGAGGTCGTGGTAGCGGGACTTTAATCGCGGTTCCATCTGCAGGGATTTGACCGTTTCCATGCCCGTCAGATACTCCGTGACAAACGCCTGGTTGCGCGAGCCGGCTAAAAACTGCCGGTTCAGCCTGGTGCGAATGGCTGGCACCACGCTCAAACTGAGCATTATCAGCGCCGTGAGGCCTCCGAGCACCAAAAGCGCGAGCAACCAGCTGTACCAAAACATAATGGCGACAAATAGAAGCATGAACGGCAGATCAAGCAACAGGGCGACTGCCGCCCCGCTAACGAACTCACGGATCGTTTCCACACCTTGCAGGCGCGCAAGCACTGTACCTGCTGGACGTAAGTCAAAATACCGTACGGGCAGCGCAAGCAGGTGTTCGAATACTCGTGCGCCCAGCACCGCATCCACCCGATTGCCGGTGTGCAGCACGAGATACTGCCGTATCCATGACATTCCCGCAGAGAAGAGCATCAGCGCGAACAGCGCAATCGCAACGATGTACAGTGTGCTCTAGGTCTGGTGAACCACGACCTTGTCGATGATCACCTGCGAAAAAAGTGGCATTGCGAGTGCGGCCAATTGTATTGCCAGGGAGGCAAGCAGAACGTCACGCCAAATGCGGCGGTATCTCAGCAGCTCCGGAACAAACCATGACCAGCCAAATGTCGGAAATGTCGGCTGTGATTGATCCATACTGTCAGCCTCCGGCAGCCCCAGCCTTGCGAAGCGGATGATCGCGCCCGCAAAAGCCTCCCGCAAACCGGCCCAATGCATGTATATGGGCACTTGCGTTGAAGGTCCCGCATGCAAGAGCCTCACACCTTCGGCATCGGACTCTGTCACTTGCGCCACCGCATAAACCGAACCGCTGCCTTCCACCACGCCATTGAGGAGAACGAAACAGGGAGGGCTCGGGGAAGTCAGTGCGTCGGACTGAACCTCAGAGACAGTGGCGCGCATTCCCAGATCGGTCGCGGCGAGCAGAAGTGTTGCGAGGGAGTGTGGTGGCGGAAAACGGCGTCGGACTCGATCAAGGTCGAAAGGGATACCTTCGAGCCCGCATGCGCGGCCCAAGCACCAGTAAAAATCACCGGGTAGCAGTGTTTGCATCACCTGCACGCATGACCTCCCGACCGCGCGTGGTTTAAAGCTACGAACTAAGCGATCAAAATACTACACTCGCCGCCAGGCTTGCTAGTAGGACAGAAGACCTAGGACAAAAGGAGAGCTTGACCCCGGCTAGCCCCCTGCGCCGAGAACATTTGCGCCGACAATCCGGATGTAGCTTAGCCGAGCCCTGCGGTCTTGAATGGCACAGCTTGTGGCTGTGGCATTCGCTGCACCGTCGCCTGCAGGCGTTGGTATTCAGCCATCACCTTCCGCGCGTACTGGCTGGAAGAATCGTCAAGGGCGCCTGCGTAATACTGCAAGGCCGACTCGACGCTGCCCGTTCGCCGAATGTACTCTTTCAAGATACGCGCGCCCACCGTGATATTCGTCATCGGATCGAGCACGGCCTCCTCGCCGCCATGCGCTTCAAGCTTGTCCTGGTGATATTTTGGGATGACTTGCATCAATCCCTTCGCCCCGACCACACTTTCCGCGATCGGGTTAAAGCGTGACTCGATTGCCATCACCGCAAGTATCAGCAGCGGGTCGACCCCGGTCTTGCCACCAACATCATGGGCGGCGCCGACCAGCTGCTCCGTTGCGTCAATAGACACCTTGTACTTGCGGGAGAGGTAGGTGGCCACTGCCTTCTGGCGTGGATTGCTCGCCTCATCGGACGGCTCAAACAAAGAGATGGCGTCGTAGCGAATGGTGCCAAATGTAGGAGCGCCATTGCGCATTTTGGCATCTGGGAGCAACAAAGCCCCACCTTGACTGATGATAACCAACAGAGAGACCAACCCAAACAACGCTAAGCCGTTATGCAAAGTGGCGACTATCGCGCTATTTGCCGATTTGGCCAACCGCTTTAATGTGGCTTTATCCATGATACTCACCTCCACACTACTGACCGCAGCTACGAGCGGGCATTAATCTGTTTAAAATCAAGTCACAAGCGTATCTAGTCAGGGCTAAACCCGGCTAAAGAAACCACTATTTCCTGATTATTGGTTCCAGCCTGTTAGCGTAACCCTGCCGGATCGGTGCTGCTCAGGTTGCTAGGCGACGCCTTCCGTGGGCATCCGATTCCGCAACACATCAAGGCAAGCAAATTAGATATAATCTAAAGAAAGGCTATTATAATGAAATAGTTAGCCTAAGTCAAGTTAGCCAAATCTGCATCGCACATCAAATTGCTGCTTTACAACAAGAACTTACAAAGCTCTTACCGCAGGATAAAAATCCCGGCTAGACCCGCCAAGCACCTGATAAACTAATGGCGTTCGGTAGGCCAGCCGGGCAATCACCCTTGTAGTACGACGAATGTCTGCGGATCAGCCGGTGCCGAAACATCGGCTGTCCGCAGTTCATTCGCATCCCGCTTAAGGCCGGGAGCCGGTAGGAAACG
>CAMDRY010000007.1 GCA_945906975.1 Bordetella parapertussis
GCAAAGACCTTGTTGTTCTCGGTTGCGATGGGCCTTACCGGCGGTTTTTTGCCAGCGCTGCGCGCCGCAAAACTCAATATCGTCGACGCACTGCGCGCCGCCTGATATTCGCACCATCACAGGATTCCGGTTACCCTTCCGCCATGACAGATACCCCAGACAATTGGTCCGTAGCATCGCCCGCCGGATTTCCACCCACGCGCGAGGCGGCCGCCGCCCGCCTTGCCGCCGTCAACGTCGCCGACTATGCGCGCCGGCGCAATTACCTCGATGGCCCGGTGACGCGCCTTTCGACTTATTTCAGCCACGGCCTGATTGAGTTGCCCGAGGCCTTGTTGCGACTGCGCACACGCGGCCCGCTGCCGCTGCAGCACAAGCTGGTTTTTGAATTCGGCTGGCGTGAATATTTCCAGCATGTCTGGCGCCACCTTGGCGATGGCATTCTCGCGGACGTGCGGGCACCGCTGCCCGGCGTGGTCTATGCAGGGGCGCTGCCGGCTGACATCGTCGCGGCGCGCACCGGCGTGCCGGTCATTGATGCGAGCGTGCGCGAAATGTACGCAACCGGTTACGTGCACAACCATGCGCGCATGTGGCTGGCCTCGTACATCGTGCATGTGCGCAAGATCCACTGGCGAACGGGCGCCGACTGGATGTACGGCCACCTGCTTGACGGCGATCTGGCCAGCAACCACCTGTCGTGGCAGTGGGTGGCCGGGACCTTCAGCGCCAAGCCCTATCTATTTAACGCCGCCAATGTGGCCGAATACGCGCCCGCCCTGGCCAGCCCGGGTACGGCCGTGGATTGCAGCTACGAACAACTGGAGGCCCTGGCACGCGGCACGGGCAGTGCCGGAGCAGAGCCCGCCGCGCCAAAAAAAGGCGTGACCATGCCCAAGCTGTTTGCGACGCCGCCGGCCAAACTCAAGGTCAAGCTCCTCGACA
The DNA here is from genome assembly GCA_945906975.1 of Bordetella parapertussis. Next base: position 946 of record CAMDRY010000007.1, read on the forward strand.
GTCTGCAATCGCTGGGAGATATCCGCGCCCAGCGCGCCACGCTGGTTCATCCCTGGTGGCTGCAGGCGCGGCCCGACAGCAGCCTGGTGATCGGCGTGTTGCACGCGCCGTTTCACACGCGCTTCCCCTGGTCGGCGGCGCGTTGGGCCTTTGTCATGGCGCGCATGCGCGCGGTGACCGACGTCATCTGGTATGGCGATCTGACGCAGCTGCCCGATACCTTGCTCGACGCTGGTGCCGTTTCGGTGGCGTCGCGACGGACCTACAATCCCGGTTATGCAGACGCGCTGGATAATGCGGATGTGACGCTCGCCGAGGTGCCGCGTTTTCTCGATGATCCGGATGTGCTGTGCGGTTCTTTCACGCGGTTTTGGAATCAGGTGCTGCCGCCTCCGGTCGAGTCGCCCCGGGACAAGGAGCGCGTGCTCGCGAGGAAACTCAGGACGTGATGGTGCCGCGACAAGGGCTGCTGCGACTTGTTGCGGGGGGGCTTTTGCTTGCGCTGCTGGGCGGTTGCGCCTATCTGGACGTCAGGCAGCGCGAGCTTATCTTTCGTCCCAGCAAGGACTACTCCAGTACACCGGCGGATTACGGTCTTGCCTACGAGGATGTCTGGTTGCCGGTGGCGGGCGCGACCGGGCGCGTGCACGGCTGGTGGATGCCCGCCGCCGAGGGTAACGCCCCCGCGCTTCTCTACCTGCATGGCGCGCGCTGGTCCATAGGCAACAACCTGTTTCGCATCGCGCGGTTGCGCGAGGCCGGGTTTTCGGTGCTGGCCATCGATTACCGCGGTTTTGGCCAAAGCGACGGCGATCTGCCATCGGAGGCGAAAACCTACGAGGACGCGCGCGCCGCCTGGAACTGGCTCAGCGCCAAAGAACCGGACGCAAGGCGGCGCCTTATTTTCGGTCACTCTCTGGGCGCTGCGGTGGCCATAGATCTCGCCTCCCGGCAGGTGGCCGCGGCCGGCCTCATTGTCGAGGCGAGCTTCACCTCCATCCCCGATATGGCGAGCCGCAGTTACTGGTACGTGCCGGCGGCGGTGCTGACGCAGCGCTATGCCTCCATCGACAAGATAGCCGCGGTGAAACTGCCCTTGCTGTTCATGCACGGCAAGGCCGACGGAGTGGTGCCCTACCAGATGAGCGAGCGCTTGCATGCCGCCGCGACTTCAGCCAAGCGGCTCGTACTCATGGAGGACGCAGGGCACAGCAACATGTCCTGGAAATTTTCAGCCGAGTATCTGCGCGCGGTGCGCGGATTTTTTGCCGAGCTGGGGCCGGGCGGCCCCGCCGGTAACTAGCGCTTCGGCTCGGCGGAGGCTCCGGCCGGCGTGCTATTCTGCGCGCCCCTTTAATTTTTTCGGGCAGGCATGAATATCACCATCCTTGATGACTATCAGGACGCCGTGCGCGGCCTGTCGTGTTTCGCAAAGCTCGCCGGGCACAGTGTGACGGTGCATCGGGACAGCGTCAGTGATGCCGATGCGCTGGTGGCGCGCCTGGCCGAGGCCGACGCCGTGGTGCTGATTCGTGAACGCACGCGTATTCCCGCGGCGGTCATCGCGCGTCTGCCCAAACTTAAAATTCTCAGCCAGACCGGCGGCGCTGGAAAACACATTGATATTGAGGCCTGTACCCGCGCCGGCATTGTCGTGTGTGCGGGCACCGGGGCGCCGGACGCGCCGGCCGAGCTGACCTGGGGGCTGATCCTCGCCTCGGTACGATCCATCGCGCTTGAAGACCGGCGGCTGCGCGAGGGCCGCTGGCAGACCACGCTGGGCCGTACGCTCAAGGGCATGACCCTGGGGATCTACGGCTACGGCAAGATCGGTTCGCTGGTTGCCGGTTACGGCAAAGCGTTCGGCATGAAGGTCATCGCTTACGGGCGCGAGGCTTCGGCGAAGCGCGCACACGCCGAGGGCGTGAAAATGGCGGCATCGCGCGCGCAACTGTTTTCCGGCGCCGATGTGCTGAGCGTGCATCTGCGCCTGGCGCCGGAAACGCGGGGCATTGTCACGCGCGAGGATCTTGCCCTGATGAAATCCGATGCGGTTTTCGTCAACACCAGTCGCGCCGAACTGGTTGCGCCGGGTGCACTGGAGGCGGCGCTCAAGGCAGGGGCGCCGGGCTTTGCCGCCCTCGATGTGTTTGAAGTCGAGCCCGTCCTGGGTGCCAGGCACCCCTTGTTGGAAATGGACAACGTCGTTGCGACGCCGCACCTTGGTTATGTCACCGAGGACAACTACGAGCTTTATTTTGGCACGGCGTTTGACAACATCCTTGCGGTCAGCGCCGGCAAGCCGGCCACGACCGTCGTCAATCCGGAGGCGCTCGGTAAGCGCTGAAACCGGGGCCTGGAAATGGAAAAGGCTGGAAAGCCCCACCAGGCGCGGGTTTCCAGCCTTTTTATCTGACTGATGCGTGTTTCTGGGGATTCAGTTCAGAGGAAGTAGGTCATGGCAAACATGCCAGCCACGACAATGAGCACAAACCACAGCGGGTTGAACGGTTCGGACGAGCCGGCTTTACCGTCGGCCGGGCTTGCCGTTGCAGCGGTGGCAGGGCCCGCAACCTTGGCGTTAAAGGCCTTGAAGAAATCCTCGGCGAGTTTTTTCGCCACCCCGTCGATCAGGCGCGATCCGACCTGCGCCAGTTTGCCGCCGACCTGTGCCTTGGCGACATAAACAAGCTTGGTGCCGGCGCCTTCGGTTGAAAGCGTTACCTGCGCGCCGCCCTTGCCAAAGCCGGCTGCGCCGCCGTTGCCGCTGAACGCGAGTGAGTAGGATGTCGGTGGGTTGATATCCGAGAGCAGCAGGTTGCCCTTGAAGCGCGCCTTGACCGGGCCGACTGCGGCGAGGATGGTCACGTTGAATTCGGTGTCCGAAATTTTTTCGATGGTTTCGCAGCCGGTGATGCAGGCTTTGAGCACTTCGGGGTCGTTGAGGCCGTCCCAAACAATGGCCTGGGTTTGCGGGATGATTTGTTCGCCGGTGAGTTCCATTTTTCTTCCAGAGGTGTTGTTGCTCCCGCATTGCATTGCGGGGCGGGTTTGCGGTTTATAACAGTGCCCATAATGCTGTGTACGTGTTCCTGTGCGTCGGTGTTCCTGTATTCCTGTATTCCTGTATTCCTGTGTTTTTGTGGTGCCGGGTGCTTGCGCGCCGGCGTGACTATGCGGTCAGTGGCACGCCGGTACGCTTGATCTTTGCCAGTATACGTCCCAAGTCGACCAAACTGGCGATATTGTGCACCGGCAGGAATGCGTCAACGTGGGGCAGCATGGCCTTGACCCCGGCCGGTTTGGCCTCGAAGGAACTGTAGCGCAACAAGGGGTTGAGCCAGATCAGTTGACTGGTGGATCGATGCAGGCGCGCCATTTCCTGTGACAGCCCGGTGCCCGCCTCGCGGTCTAGGCCGTCGGAGATGAGCAGCAGCACGGCGTTTTGTCCCAGCACGCGCCGCCCCCATTGCAGGTTGAACTCATGCATGGATGCGCCAATGCGCGTGCCACCCGACCAGTCGGCCACCAGTTCGGCCACGCGGTCCATGGCAAGGTCGACGTCGCGATGGCGCAGCGCGCGCGTCACGTTGGTGAGGCGTGTGCCGAACACAAAGCAGTGCACACGGTCGCGGTCGTTGGTGAGGGCGTGCAGGAAGTGCAGGAACATGCGCGAATAACGGCTCATGCTGCCCGAAATATCACACAGTACCACCAGCGGCGGGTGGCGCTTTTGCTGTGAGCGGTGGCGCAACGGAATGAGGTCGCCGCCCGAGCGCAGGCTGGCGCGCAGCGTGGCGCGTGCATCGAGCAGACGGCCGCGCGTGTCCGGCGCGAGGCGGCGGGTGCGCACCTCCGGGATGGGCAGGCGCAGCGCGGCGATCATTTTCTTTGCCTGCGCCAGCTCGTCGTTGGTCATGGTCTCGAAGTCGGCGTGTTGCAGCAGCTCGCGGTCCGAAACGGTGAAGCTCGAGTCGATCTCGACCTCCTGGTCCTGCTCCGGCTGCTGGCGCTCGTCCTGTTCGTTACCGGCATGGAGGGCCTCGGCGAGCCGGTTGCTGGCCTGTTCTGCGTCGCGGTCGGCGCGGCCGTAGGCCTGGGGCATCATCAAGGCCATGGCGCGTTCGAGCATTTTCGGGTCGCGCCAGAAAATGTGGAAGGCCTGGTCGAAAATTTCGAACTGCTCGCGTTTTCCGAGGAACAGGCTGGCGAGTGTCCAGTAGAAATCGTCGCGTCTGGCGATGCCCGTGGCTTCGAGGGCGCGCAAGGCGTCGATCACGCGGTCGGGCCCGACCGGGATGCCCGCCGCGCGCAGCACGCGCGCGAAGTGCATGACGTTGTCGCCGAGGTGTCCCGCGCTCACTGGAAATATTTTCCTTCTGGTTTGTTCACGCCCTCGGGTTTGATGGCATCAAAGCGCGTGAGCACGCCGCTGCTGCTGCGGTGCAATTCAAACAGCACGGCACCCGCTTCATATTCGCGCACGCCGGACGCATTCTCGATCCGGCCGTCGGCAAAACGATCGAAATGCACTTTCATCACTTTGCCCTGCCGTGTGGTGGTGCAGTTTATTTTTTGGTCGGACTGGAAACCGTGGATGAAAAGCCGGCAGACGCCGCCCTCCAGACGCAAATCGTATTGGACCAGAATGACGCTGCCGCCGGCGCTGCGTCCGGCCGAACTCGCGTAGTGGTAATGCGTGCGCCAGGGATCGGCGGCCTGGCCGGGTAGGGTGGTTGCGATTAGCAGCAGCGCGAGGGCGATTTTCACTTTGCTTTTGTTCCTTTGGATGAAAGTGTGGCGTCCCTTGCCAGTTTTTCCAATCGCGATGAGGCGATGACCCTGCGTTCCTTGACGTAGGCCTCGTGGTTGGCCTCGACATCGGCGAGCTTGTAAACGTAGTTCACCATCAGTCCGGCCGAGCGCACCATGCCCGCTTCGGAGGTGTCGCCCAGCCAGTTGATGCGATCGAGGCGGGCGCCGTTGGACAGGTGAAAGCGCGCCACCGGGTCCAGGGGTTCCTCGCCGTTCTTGGCGTGCAGCAGGTAATGCGCGCACAACTGCGTCAGCGGTTGTTGCAGCACGGCAGCGATGCCCTTGTCCTGAAACCAGCCGGTGTCATCGAGATGGGCGAGCAACAGTGTAATCTCGCGCCCCTGGGCTTCGTTGGCGGATTTGCTTGCGTCGCCGGCCAGCCATTTACGAAAACCCGGGATGGGCGAGAGCGTGGCAAAGGTTTTCAGGCGCGGGAATTCGCGGCCAAGGTCGTCGGCAACCTGCTTGATAAGGAAGTTGCCGAAGGAAATCCCGCGCAGGCCTTCCTGGCAGTTGGTGATGGAATAGAAAATCGCGCAATCGGCGCGGGCGGTGTCCGATATGGGCGACGCCGGGTCGAGCAGGGGCTGCACCTTGGCGCTCATGCCGTGGGTCAGGGCGACCTCGATGAAAATAACAGGCTCGTCGGGCAGGGCCGGATGAAAGAAGGCGTAGCAGCGCCGGTCCGCTTGGAGGCGCCGGCGCAGGTCGTCCCAGCCCTGGATCTGGTGCACGGCTTCGTACTGGATGAGCTTTTCCAGGATGATGGCCGAGGTGCGCCAGTCTATGCGCTGCAGCGTGAGGAAACCGCGGTTGAACCAGGACGCAAGCAGGTGGCCCAGGTCGGCATTACTGCTGGCCCACTGCGGGTGTTTTTTCAGGCCGAGTAGCAGGCGGCGGCGCATGTCTACCAGCATGGCGGTGCCACCAGGGGCCATATTGAGGCGACGAAACAGTTCCTGGCGCGGCGCTTCGACCACCTGTTGCAGGCGGATCAGGTTGTGCTCTGACGGATCGTCGCGGTAGGCTTCCGCCGCGCGGCCTATCACCTTGGGGTCGGGCGCAAACTCCTTGCGCAGCAGGTCGAAAAACGCCTCGAGGCTGGCGCCTTCAAGGACCTGGTAGTCGGCCAGCGTTTCGCGTGCGAGCGAGGCGCCGGATGCCTCTCCGCGCTCGGAGAGCAGCGCGTGGCAGCGCGCGATGACTTGCCTGGCCTTGCGCGCGTCCGCGGCGCTGAGCGCGGTGTTGGCCTGCGTGACCGAGCCAAGCAGGCGTTTGAGAAAGTTGGGTTTATCCATGTGCGGGGCTCAGGTGAGGTCAGGACCAGGAGTGGACCGAGGACCCGGGGCTAAGGGGGTAAAGGCTTAGCACCAGTGCCCGAAGCCCAAGCCGACGCCGGTGAGGGCGCGCGAGCGGTACGCGGGGACGTAGGTCAGCCAGTCGAGTGTCAGCCCGTCCATGGCCCCCATCATGCAAATCCAGTTGCGTATTTCAGACGATCCCGACTGCAGGATGCTTGGAGACAGGCCTGACAGCGTGGCTGTATCGTTGCGACGCATCGCTTCGACCACCGTGTTGTCCAGCGATTCGTTGACTAGGAAATGGCTGAGGCCGCCAGAGGCCATGATGCCGACACGGAGGTCCTGCGGAAAGGCCTCGACCAGTGCGCGAATGGCGCGACCCAGCGCAAGGCAGCGCGTCGGTGTCGGCACGTTGGGCGGATAGTAGGTGTTGAGAAATACCGGCACGATGGCGACCGGATGTTCGCGCATGTACTGGCGATGGACGAAGGAGTAGGCATGGCCCTCGAACTGCTCGCCGATCAGGGCCTTGAGCGCGGTGATGTCAAAGCCGCGCTCGGTCAGGCCGGTGCACAGGTGTGCTGCGAGTGCGGGGTGGCAGGGGTAGTGCCGGTCCGCGCCGTCCTCGAGGCGACCAGCCTGGTCGCGGTAATACCAGTTCTCAGGCAGGGGGGAAGGCGCCGGCGCATTGCGTATGGTCTCACCGGTATAAAGCGCGATGGCCGGACGGCAGTTGTCCTTGAAGATTTCGCGCTGGTCGTCACCGACAATGACCAGCACGTCCAGCTTCGCAGCGGCAATGTCGGCCTTGATGCGCGCCATGGCCTGGGCTGTCGCTTCGAAGTGGCGTGTGACGGTCTCGGGTGAGATGCGCGCGGCGGCATCGGCCGGCAGGTGCTCGAGTAGGTATTGGAAAGAGCGTTCTTCGCCGGAAAAATCATTGATCGGCGCCTTGACGTCGATGTGATCGAACAGTTTGAGCCAGTTCTCCACAGGCGACAGCAACATGGTGCTGTGCGAGCTTCCAAATGCGGCTACCAGTCTTGCCATTCTGCTTGTTCTCTCAACATGCGTATGACAAGGTTTTCGCCTTGCCACAGGGCATCGATTTCATGCGGCCCGAAAAGGCCGCCGGCTGATTATTTTTTGCGGCTCAGTTGGCCGCGAGTTCGGCCTTGACCTCGGCCAGCAGGCGCTCCGCTTCACTGCCCTGGATGCGACCGATGTCGTCCTGGTACTTGAGCAGCGCACCCAGTGTGTCGTTGACGGTGGCCGGGTCGAGGGTCATGCGGTCCAGTGCCACCAGCGCCTTGGACCAGTCTATGGTCTCGGCCACACCGGGCAGTTTGAACAAGTCCATTTTGCGCAGCCGCTGCACGAACTCCACCACCTCGCGTGACAGGCGCTCGGAGCAACCCGGTGCCTTGCGCCGCAGGATCTCCAGTTCGCGCGCCGCATCCGGATAGTCAACCCAGTGATAGAGGCAGCGGCGTTTGACCGCGTCGTGGATTTCACGCGTACGGTTGGAGGTGAGAATGACGATGGGTGGTTTTTTCGCGGCGATGGTGCCGATTTCCGGCACGGTCACCTGGAAATCCGAAAGTATTTCCAGCAGGTAGGCTTCGAAGGGTTCGTCGGTGCGGTCGAGTTCGTCGATGAGCAGCACCGGTGGCGGCCCCTTGGCTTCAAGTGCGCGCAGCAGCGGGCGGCGGATGAGGAATTTTTCCGAGAACACATCGGCACCGATCTTATCCTTGGATTTTTCGCCGGAAGCTTCGGCGAGTCGGATTTCAATCATCTGGCGCGAGTAGTTCCATTCGTACACCGCGCTGGCGACGTCGAGGCCCTCGTAGCATTGCAGGCGTATCAATTCGCGGCCGAGCGCTTTGGCGAGCACCTTGGCGATTTCGGTCTTGCCGACGCCGGCTTCGCCCTCGAGCATGAGTGGACGCTCCATCTTGAGCGCCAGGAACACCGAGGTCGCAAGACTGCGCTCGGCAACGTAGTCGGCGCCAGCCAGCAGGGCAAGGGTGTCGTCGACGGATTTGGGAAGTGTGATGTTGGCCATAGGCGGAATTATGCCAGCAAGCGCCCCCGGCCAAAAGCGCTCAGACGCGGGAGGACGGCTTTTTATGGCCGGTTGATTGCATGATCAACCGCCGGCCGCCAGATTCAGTGTCATGCGCGCTGGAATGTTTTTCTGTTACCAAGACCTGCCGCCGCCCGTGTGCCCGTGTTTATAGGCCTGGTGAAGGCCAGGAGCGGGATTTTATTTCGACGGCAGTTGCACCACGCGGTCGGCGTCAAGGCGGAAGGCCATCAGGTCCTCGCCGATCAGCAGCGGACCGGCGTAGGTTTTGCGCGTCATGGCCACAACTTCGTCCTCGGTCACCGCCGGTACCTTCGGGGTGCCGAGCAGCACGAAGTGGTAGTACACCGCCAGCTTCGGCTTGACGCGCGAGAAGACCGTCCCGGCTTCTTCGGGTTTGGTGTGGTGATCGAGGATGAGCTTGAACACCGGGGACTCCAGCAATTCGGCACGCACTGCCGCGACCTGATGTATCAGCAAGTCGGTGCCTGTGGCGTGGCGGATCAGGTTTTCACTGAAGCGTGTATCGCCGGACACGGTCACCGAGCGTCCGGTATAGTCGATGCGGTAGCCGAAGGCCGGGTGCAGCAACTCGCCGTGATCGACTTCAAAGGCCGTGACCCTTACGCCCCCCTTGTCGAATACGACCCCCTGCTTCACTTCGGTAACCTCGGGTTTGATGTTCGCGGGGTCGAGTTTCTGGTCGGCAATGCGTGCCTTGATGTCCCAGTCGAAGGCTTTGACCAGGCCATCCATGAGGTTCTGCGAACCGGCCGGACCGTAGACACGGAACGGTCCCTTGCGCTGCGCCCACGGCGGCTCCAGCCAGCCCGAAAGCCACAGGTCGGGAATGCCGACGACATGGTCGGAGTGCAGGTGGGTGAGGAACAGGGCGTCGACCGCGCCCAGTTTGAGGCCGACTTGCAGCAGTCGTTGCGTGCCGCCGCGGCCGGCGTCGATAAGCAGGTTTTGGCCGCCCGCCTGCACCAGCACACCGGGCCCGAAGCGGCGCATCACCGGCATCGGACTCCCGGTACCGAGCAGCGTCACGCGAAATTCATTAACTGCAACGGGGGCGGCCTGCTGGCTTGCCGCGCCGGCGCAAAACAATGAGCCGGCGAGGGCAAGCAGTGCTGCCAGTACGCGAATGATGGTCATGTGAAAGGCTCCCTGGTGAGGTCAGCGACCGGACCGCAGTCGCTTGATAAGTTTCGTCGGCGATGGTGCTGGCCAGCACAGCCACGCCCTCGATCTTTGTTTCACGGGGGTCGCCAGGGCCATCCAGACCGGCGGCGTGCGCGCCTAAGCGACGCCGGCCGGCGTGGAATTATTCGACCTTGGCGCCCGAACTCTTGACTACGCCCGCCCACTTTTGGACTTCCTCTTTCAGGAAGGCACCGAATTCAGCGGAGGTGTAATGCACGATCTCCAGCCCGTTTTGGGCGAAGCGCTCCTTTACGTCGGGGGCGTCCATGGCCTTGTTGATGTCGGCGTTGAAGCGATCGACGATGGCAGCCGGCGTGCCCACCGGCAGGAAAAAACCTATCCAGGTGTAGTCGTCGAAATCCTTGTAGCCGAACTCGCCCACGGTGGGCACATCAGGCAGCAGCGCCGAGCGTTTGGCGCTGGTCACTGCGATGGCGCGCAGCTTGCCCGATTTTATTTGCGGCACTGCCGGTGGCATCGAGGTCGAGGCCATCGGCGCCTGATTGCCCACCACGGCGGTGATGGCCGCGGCCGGCTGGTAGGGCACATGCGTGATGTCGATCTTGGCCGCGGTCTTCAGGCGCTCGATCGAAAGATGCGTGGTGGTGCCTATGCCGGACGAGGCGTAAGCGAGCGGTTGCTTGCGCGCCAACTCGACCAGTTCCTTCAGATCCTTGGCCGGTGTCGCAGGATTGACGGTGATGATGTTGGGTGTGCGACCGCCAAGCGACAGGGGAATGAAATCCTTGAGCGCATCGTAGCCGGCGTTTGGGTAGAGCGAAGGATTGACGGCGTAGGCGACGCTGTGCGCGAGCACCGTGTAGCCATCGGGCGTGGCGCGCTTGACCTGCCCCGTGGCGATGTTGCCGCCGGCGCCGGGTTTGTTCTCGACGACAAAGTTGGCGCCGCTGGTCTCGATCAGCTTTTGCGCAATGATGCGTGACACGATGTCGGTGGTGCTGCCAGGGCCGAAACCGACGATGATGCTGACCGGTTTGGCTTTCGGCCATTCGGCTTGCGCCTGTGCGGCGGCGGCGGTGAAGAGGCCGAGGCCGGTAACCAGTGTTGCGAGCGCGAGTTTGGAAAAAACGCTTGTCATGTTGCTTCTCCCTTTGGTGAATGCAGTTGGAAACCCCTGTTTTTCTAAGCTGCCGCGTCACGCCTATGCGCTGGAAAATACGCCGGTGAATGCACCGGCCTGAAAATAAAGACCCCGCTTCCGGGAACCGGAAGCGGGGCGGCGGGGCGAAGCGGGTGTCCTGCCTCGACCCCTATCCCCTCCCGTGAGGAGGGGAAAACGGTTTATTTCAACGCCGCTTCTACCCCGCGTTTGGCCATCACCGTGATCAGGTGCGAACGGTAGTCGGCCTTGGCATGCATGTCCGAGTTGAGATTGTCCTCGGCGACCTTGATGCCGGCCACCGATTCGGGGGCGAATTTCGCGGCGAGGGCTTTTTCCATTTCAGGCACGCGGAACACCCCGGCCGCGGCACCGGTTACGGCGACGCGCACGCTCGAGCCGAAGTCGGCGATGAACACGCCGACGATGGCATAACGCGAGGCCGGGTTCTTGAACTTCATGTAGGACGCGCGCTTGGGCACCGGAAATGCCACAGCGGTGATGATCTCGCCCGCTTGCAGCGCCGTTTCGTACATGCCTTTGAAGAATTCGTCGGCGGAGATCTTGCGCTTGTCGGTGATGACCGTGGCGCCCAGCGCGACGAGGCCGGCCGGATAATCGGCCGCAGGGTCGTTGTTGGCAACCGAGCCGCCTATGGTGCCCATGTTGCGCACCATGCGGTCGCCGATGCCGCCGGCGAGCGATGCCAGCGCCGGAATGGCTTTTTTCACCTCGGCCGAGGCGGCCACCTGGGCGTGACGCGTCATCGCGCCGATGGTGACAATGTTGCCCTCGACCTTGATGCCGGCGAGGTCGGGGAGCAGACCGATGTCGACGATATCCGAGGGGTTGGCGAGGCGCAGTTTCATCGCCGCGATCAGGCTCTGTCCGCCGGCGAGGATTTTTGCGTCTGGCTTGGCGCCGAGAACCCCGGAGGCTTCGGCGACGGATTTGGCTTTCTGGTAATTGAACGAGTACATGGTTTCTCCTAAGCCTAAGCGGCTGTGTCTTGAATGATGCGCCAGATGCGTTGCGGTGTTGCGGGCATGGCAATGTCTTTGACGCCGAGGGCATCGGTGATGGCATTCATCACCGCGGGGGGGGCACCGATCGCGCCGGCTTCACCGCAACCCTTCACGCCCAGCGGGTTGTGGGTGCAGGCGGTTTCCTTGGTACCGACCTTGAACGTCGGCACGTCGTCGGCTCGCGGCATGCAGTAGTCCATGTAGGTGCCGGTCACCAGTTGCCCGCTCACCGGGTCGTAGTAGCAGCCCTCGGTCAGTGCCTGGCCAATGCCCTGGGTGAGGCCGCCGTGTACCTGGCCCTCGACGATCATCGGGTTGACGATCTTGCCGAAGTCATCTACTGCGGTGAAGTTGACGATGCGCGTGACGCCGGTGTCCTTGTCGATCTCGACCTCGCAAATATGCGTGCCGGCCGGGAAGGTGAAATTGGCCGGATCGTAAAAGGCGTTTTCGTTCAGGCCCGGTTCGAGTTTGTCGAGCGGGTAGTTGTGCGGCACATAGGCGGTGAGCGCGACGCTGGCAAAAGGCACCTGTTTGTCGGTGCCGGCAACGCGAAACACGCCGTCGCGAAATTCGATGTCGGTATCGGATGCCTCCATCAGGTGGGCGGCGATTTTTTTGCCCTTGGCGATGACCTTGTCCACCGCCTTGACGATGGCGGTGCCGCCCACCGACAGCGAGCGCGAACCGTAGGTGCCCATGCCGAACAAGACCTTGGAGGTGTCGCCGTGGACGATGTCGACGTCTTCCATCGGGATGCCCAGGCGCTCGGCCACCACTTGCGCGAAAGTCGTTTCATGGCCCTGGCCGTGGCTGTGGCTGCCGGTGAAAACTGTGACCTTGCCGGTCGGGTGCACGCGCACCTCGCCGGCTTCGAACAGCCCGGCGCGCGCACCGAGGGCGCCGGCGACGTTTGACGGTGCGATGCCGCAAGCTTCGATGTAGCAGGCATAACCCAGGCCGCGCAGCTTGCCTTGCTTGGCCGCCGCGGCCTTGCGCGCGGCAAAGCCTGCCACGTCGGCCATTTTCAGGCCCTCGGCGAGGGTCGCCTCGTAATTGCCGATGTCGTAGAGCAGGGCAACCGGGGTCTGGTAGGGAAAGCTGGTGATGAAATTCTTGCGACGCAGCGCCGAAGGATCGACTTTGAGTTCGCGCGCCGCCTGCTCGACAATGCGCTCGACCAGGTAGGTCGCCTCGGGGCGCCCGGCGCCGCGATAGGCGTCCACCGGCGCGGTGTTGGTGAACACCGCCGTCACCTCGGCGTAAATCGCCGGTGTTTTGTATTGGCCGGCGAGCAGCGTGGCGTAAAGAATGGTCGGGATGCACGAGGCGAAGGTCGACAGGTAGGCGCCCATGTTGGCGGTGGTGGCCACGCGCAGCGCAAGGAAGTTACCGTCCTTGTCGAGGGCGAGCTCGGCCTTGCTGACATGGTCGCGGCCGTGGGCGTCGCTGACAAAGGATTCGGAGCGATCGGCCGTCCACTTGATGGCGCGGTTGACCTGCTTTGACGCCCAGGTGAGGGCCACGTCCTCGGCATAGAGATAAATCTTCGAGCCAAAGCCGCCGCCGACATCGGGGGCGACCACACGGACCTTGTGCTCCGGCAGGCCCAGTACAAAGGCGGTCATCAGCAGGCGCTCGACATGCGGGTTCTGGCTGGAAACGTACAGGGTGTAGCTCTCGTCGGCGCGCGAGTACACGGCGTTGGCGGCGCGCGGTTCGATGGCGTTGGGAATCAGGCGGTTGTTGACAAATTCCAGTTTGGTGACATGCGCGGCGGTGGCAAAAGCCTTGTCCACCGCTGCCTTGTCGCCGAGGCCCCAGACATAGCAGGTGTTGTCGGGCGCGAGTTCGTCGTGCACCTGCGGCGCGCCTTTTTTGCGCGCATCCTCAGCGCGCACCACGGCCGGCAGCACCTCGTAATCGACTTCGACGAGTTCGGCCGCATCGCGCGCCTGGTGCTGAGTTTCGGCGATGACCATGGCGACATGGTCGCCGACATAGCGCGCCTTGCCTTGCGCCAGCACCGGGTGCGGCGGCTCCTTCATCGGCTGGCCGTCAGAGCCTGTGATCAGCCAGCCGCAGGGCAGGCCGTTGATCTTGGCGGCGGCAATGTCCTCGCCGGTGTATATGGCGATGACACCCGGCGCCTTGAGCGCGCGGTTCTTGTTAATGCCCTTGATTTTGGCGTGCGCGTGCGGCGAGCGCACGAATGTGGCGTAACTCTGGTGCGGCAGGTCGACGTCGTCGGTGTAATTGCCCGAGCCGGTGAGAAAGCGATAGTCCTCGCGGCGCTTGACGCCCTGGCCGATGAATTTCATGTCACCCATGATCAGTCTCCTTTGGTCGCGCCATCACCCCTTGCGGCGGCGGTGGTCGGCGCGGGATGCGTGCCCCGCGCTTCCATTTACTGGTGAACGGGAATTAGGGGTTCAGTGCTTCGGATGCGGCTTTGATTGATTTGACGATGTTGTGGTAGCCGGTGCAGCGGCACAGGTTGCCGTCCAGTTGCTCGCGGATTTGCTCTTCGGTCGGGCGCGGGGTGTTCTTTACCAGGTCGAGCGCGCTCATGACCATGCCCGGCGTGCAAAAACCGCACTGCAGGCCGTGGTTCTGGCGGAAGGCTTCCTGCATCGGGTGCAGCGTGCCGTCGGCGGCTGCAATGCCTTCGATGGTGGTGATGGTCGCCCCCTCGGCCTGCATGGCGAGGATGTTGCAGCTTTTGATCGCGCGGCCGTCGAGGTGGATGGTGCACGCGCCGCACTGGGCGGTGTCGCAGCCGACGTGGGTGCCGGTGAGGCGCAGCGTGTCACGAATGAAGTTGACGAGCAGCGTGCGCTCTTCGACTTCGTGGCTGACGGCCTTGCCGTTGATGGTGAACGAGACCTTGATGGTCATGGGGTGATCCTCCTTTGGTGCCTTGAGATGGTCTGCAATTCTGGATTTCCTGCCCCGGCTGGCAGCGCGAGGCGCCGGTTCGGAAAGGCGGAGATTTCGCGCCTTGGCGAATCGTAGCCCACGCCCGCGCCATAAGCAAATGCTGCAGCGTTGGATGAGCCCCGGGCGCTGCTGTTGTGCCCTTGTCGGCGGGCAATTGACATCGTTTTGCCATCTGCGGGCGTCGCCGCAACGCTTGACCGGTGCGGTACCCGCGGCTAGGCTAAAATGAGCTTATTACGCTTCTTGCGAGGACTATTGTGGACAGTGTTGATCTGGAAGTGATACGCAGTGCCATCGCCTGGACCGAGGCGGGGCACCGCGCGACCATCGGTACCGTCACCCACACCTGGGGTTCGGCGCCGCGGCCGGTGGGCGCCATGCTGGCGATACGCGATGACGGGCATGTCAAAGGTTCGGTTTCTGGCGGTTGCGTTGAGGACGACCTCATCGACAAGGTCAAGGCCAACGCCCTTGCCGCCGAACGCCCCGGCGTGGTCACCTACGGCGTCACGCAGGAGCAGGCCAACCGCTTCGGCCTGCCCTGCGGTGGCACGCTGCAACTGGTGCTCGAACCGGTGGGGCCGCAATCGCGCTTGCAGGAATTGCTGGCCATCATCGAGCGGCACGAACTCGTCGCCCGTCATCTTGATATGGACAGCGGCGCAGTGCGCCTCGAGCCGGGCAAGTGGTCGGACTACCTCGAATTTGACGGCAAGGTGCTCAAGTCGGTGCACGGCCCCAGCTGGCGTCTGCTCATTATCGGCGCCGGGCAGCTGTCCGGTTTTCTGGCGCAAATGGCGCAGGCGCTCGATTATCACGTCGTTGTTTGCGACCCGCGCGAGGAGTATGCCGATGAGTGGAATGTCGCCGGTGTGCCCCTTAACCGCGGCTATCCGGACGATGTGGTGCTGGCGCTCAACCTCGATGCGCACAGCGCCGTGGTGGCGGTGACACACGACCCCAAACTCGATGACATCGCGCTGATCGAGGCGCTGAAATCCCCGGCGTTTTACGTTGGTGCACTGGGTTCGAAAAAGAACAACGACGCGCGGCGCAGTCGTCTCACCGAGTTCGATTTGTCGGCAGGCGAGATTGCGCGCCTGCATGGTCCCGTGGGCCTCAAGATAGGCAGCAAGACGCCGCCGGAAATTGCCGTCGCCATCCTCGCTGAAATGACGGCGGTGCGCCACGGTGTGAAACTTCCCGTAACTATCGAGCCGGAAAAACATAACGTCAGCGCCGGTTGCGCGCTGCCGGCGGCGCCGCGCTGACGCAGGGGCGTTGGCTGGAAACGCCCGGTTGGCGCGGGTTTCCAGCAAGTGTTCGGACGGAACCTTTGGTCGATAGAAGGAAGCGGGCGCAGATCCGGATCCCGGACGAACAAACTCCCGGACGAACAAACTCACGGACGAAAAAGACAGGAGGCGTTGCTGATGTTCCCTAAGGATTATTGGTATGTGTTGTGCGAGTCGACCGAACTCAGCGGTTCGTTGTTCGCGCGCACCATTCTGAATATGCCCCTGGTGGCCTATCGCACGCCTTCCGGCGAGGCGGTGGTGCTGGAGGATTTTTGCCCGCATCGCGGCCTGCCGCTGTCCCTGGGCAAGATCGAGAGCGAGGGGGTGCGTTGCGGTTACCACGGCATGCTGGTCGGCCGCGATGGCCGCTGCCAATCCATGCCGGGCCAGCCGCACATCAACCGCCTGCGCGGCGTGAAGGGTTTTGCGGTGGTCGAGAAATTCGGCTTTGTCTGGGTCTGGTACGGCAAAGCGGAGCACGCCGATGCGACTAAACTGCCGCCGCTGCCCTGGGGCGAGGGCACCGGCTGGACGCACGGCGGCGGTGTTTTTCAGGTCGGTTGCAACTACCAGTTCCTCATTGATAACCTGATGGATCTGACGCACGAAACCTATGTTCATCCGACCAGCCTTGGCCAGAAGGAAATCGATCACGCCAAGCCCGAGTTATCGCTCGATGGCGACGAGGTGTTTCTGACGCGCTGGATGACCGACGTCAAGCCGGCGCCGTTCTGGGCTGTGATGATCAACACCGAGAAGAACTGCGATCGCTGGCAGATCTGCCATTTTGCACCGCCGTCCAACGTGTTCATCGACGTCGGTGTGGCTCTTACGGGCACGGGTGCGCCGCAAGGCGACCGCTCGCAGGGGATTACCGGCCTGGTCATCAACCTGATGACCCCGGAGACGGAAACCACTTCCTGGCATTTCTGGGGCATGGCGCGCAACTTCAAGGTTGACGACACCGCGGTGACCGAACTGATCCGCAAGAACCAGGGTTCGGTCGTGCTCGAGGACAATGTCGTGCTCGCAGCGCAGCAGCAAAACGTACTGCGCAACCCCGAGCGGCGCTTGGTGAACCTCGATATTGATCGTGGCGGCTCGAACGCACGCAAGATCATCGAGCGCATTTGCAGCCAGCAGCTTGCGGCGCAGCGCTTGGGGACGGGTGCGGCCGAGGCGGCGCACGGCGATTAGTCTTTTCATCTTTTGCCTTTCACCCGTCACCCGTCACCTTACTTGCCCGCTCGAAATGACAACCTGATTGTTGCCAGATGATCACCGGGATACTGCTCGCCGCGGGCTTTGGCTCGCGCTTTGGTTCCAACAAGCTGCTGCATCTGTTGCCCGATGGCACGCCCATCGCGCTCGCGGCTGCGCGCAACCTGATCGCCGCGATCCCCGATTGCGTCGCAGTGGTGCGCCCCGGGGCCCGCGAACTCACCCGGGTGTTGGCGGCGGAGGGCTTCAAGGTGGTGGCCAGCACACATGCAGGCAAGGGCATGGGCCACACGCTTGCGAGCGGTGTGCGCGCCGCGCGCGACGCCAGCGGATGGGTGGTGGCGCTTGCCGACATGCCTTACATCAAAGCCGAAACCATCCGCCGTGTCGCCGACGAATTGTGTGAGGGCGGGGTCATTGTTGCGCCCGGCTTTGCAGGCGAACGCGGCCATCCGGTTGGCTTTGCGCGTCGCTTTCATCAGGAGCTTCTGGCCCTGACGGGCGACGAGGGCGCGCGCAAACTCATAGGCGAGCACAAAAATTCAGTGACGGTGCTTGCGTTGAATGATCCGGGCGTGCTGCGTGACATCGACACCCGCGCGGATTTGGAGCAGGGTGCCTAGATTTGGCTGCGGCCGGCTCTGGTAGCATTGCGGCGCGGTTCCCTTCCTTATCCGGACTAGTTAAAACCCATGAAGCCTGCCGCGCCAAACCTGCCCGTTAATTACGATGATATCGCCGCTGCCGCGAAGCGGCTGGAGGGCAAGGCGCACCGCACGCCGGCGCTGACCTCGCGCACGGTCGATGCGCGCACCGGTGCGACGGTTTTTTTCAAGTGCGAGAACCTGCAGCGCATGGGCGCGTTCAAGTTTCGCGGTGCGTTCAATGCGCTGTCACAGTTGTCGGCGGAACAAAAAAAGCGCGGCGTGCTGGCCTACTCGTCGGGCAACCATGCCCAGGCCATCGCGCTGTCGGGCAGCATGCTGGGCATCAACACCGTCATTGTCATGCCCGATGACGCGCCGCAGGTCAAGCTCGAGGCCACGCGCGGTTATGGCGCCGAGGTCATCGTTTACGACAAGCACAAGACCTCGCGCGAGGCGCTTTCCGCCAAGTTGGCGGGCGAGCGCGGACTGGCGCTGATTCCACCCTTCAACCATGCGCACGTGGTGGCCGGGCAGGGCACGGCGGCAAAGGAGCTGATCGAGGATGTCGGCCCGCTTGACTACCTGCTGGTGTGTTGTGGCGGCGGGGGGCTACTTTCGGGCTGTGCCATCGCGGCGAACCGGCTGTCGCCCGAGTGCCGCGTGATCGGCGTCGAGCCCGAGGCGGGAGACGACGTGACGCGGTCCTTCCGGACTAAAACGCTGCAGTCCTGCCATAACCCGGACACCATCGCCGACGGTGCGCGAACGCATAGCGCCGGCGACATCACCTTCCCCTTGATCCTGCATTACGTGCACGACATGCTGACCGTGAACGACACCGAGTTGGCGCGAACCATGTTCTGGATCTGGGAGCGCATGAAAATCGTCGTTGAGCCCACTGGCGCGCTCGCTGCCGCGGCGCTGCTCGAAGGCAAGCTTGGCGCCGCCGTCAAGGGCAAGCGCGTCGGCATCCTCATTTCCGGTGGCAACGTCGATCTCAGGGATGCGGCGCGCCTGCTGCTCAAGAGCGTGTGAGCAGGCTTGTCGGACGATTTGGCCCAAGTGCGGGCGCAGCACCAAGGCAGCGGCAGCGTTTGGTCGTCCTGGTGTTCTGTTGTCCTGCTGTCCTGCTGTCCTGCTGTACTGGTGTACTGGTGACAATGCCAGGGTCAGACCACGACTTCCTCCAGTTTGCTTGGGGTGCGGGGCCCCGGAAGAAGTGATCTGACCGTGATGCTGTCGCCGCGCGCCTAGGTGAAGTCCAGGCGCGTCTCGATGGTGATGCCGAACAGCTCTATGGGCGCGAGCCCGCCCCTGGCCATTTCGGGCAGGGCCTCCGGGTTGGTCACGCTGTTGGTCACACCGTTGGTCGGGGCGCAGCTGTCCTGTAGCGCCTTGTTGACGGCCACGCTGAACACAATCTCCCCGGCCCGGGCGCGGTGCATGAAACGCAGCGCTAATTCGACGCAGTCGCCAAACACGGTATAGCGCTGCAGGTCGGCCGTGCCGGACAGGCCGACCACCGCCTCGCCGCTGTTGAGCCCGATGCCAAGTGCGGTGCGCAAACCGAATTCCTCTGCCCACTGGTCGGCCATCGCCTGGGCGCCGGCCTGCATCTGGTGTGCGCAGGTGATGGCCTGACGCAGCGCTTCGCGTTGCGCGCCTTCAACGCCGCTGCGGACGCCGAATGCGGCCAGCAGCGTGTCACCCTGTATGTTGACCATGACGCCGCCATTGCATTCGATTATTTCGTTCATTCTGGAGCAGAAGGTGTCGAGCATGGCCAGCACGGTGTGGGCCGACAGCATTTGCGAGTTCTGCTTGAAGCCGCGCAGGTCGGCGCACAAAACCACGACATCGCGGCGATCGCTTTGCTTGAGTGAACGCAGGCTGATTCGCGCAAGGGCGGGCCGGCCTGCGACCGGTGGGAGCTGGCTTGCCATGGTGAGTTGGGAAACGTGCAGGTCTGTCATGGCGGCAGAATAAGTGCGGCCGAAGCATCCGTCTGTGCTAAAGGTCACACTTCGTCACACTTGCCGGTATGTTCCTGTGGCTTTTGGGACGAACGGTGCGAAATTGCACATTAACGGCGCGTCCACACCTGCCAGCGTTCCCTGCCGGCGAACACCGGCAGGGAATCTGCGACGGGTTCATCGGCATTGCAGGCGAAGGACGGGGCTATTAACGCGGTGAGTTGCCCGGCGGCAAGGCCAAAGGGCGGACCGCGCAGTTCGTCGCTGAAGAAATAAAACCCGGCGACGCGCCCGCCTGGCCGCAATAGTTCGCCAATGCGCGCGGCATAGCCGGGCCACAGGTGGCGGGGCAGGGCGCAAAGAAAAGCGCGCTCGTAAATGAGGTCCACCTCGGGCGCGTGAAAGTCAAAGAAGTCGGCCAGGTGCACGCGGTCGGCGAGTTCGCCCAATTCAACGCGTGCCCGCGCTATCGCCGCGGGTGTGTAGTCTATGGCATGCACCGTCCAGCCCGCCGCAGCAAAGGCGCGCACCTCGTAGGCGGCGCCGCAACCGGGAATTAGCACCCGCGCCGGTGCGGTGACGGCGAGAAATTGCGTCAGGCGTGCCGGTGTCTGGCCGGCGTCCCAGGGGGTGATGCCCTCGATAAAGCGCTTTTCCCAGAACTCGGGCAGGGAGGGATCTTGCTTGCTCACGATTATTCCTCGGTGGTCGTTGTGCCAAGGCGCCGGTTTGCTGCTAGCGCCGCGGGCATGGTGATGCGTCGGGCAGGGTCTTATTCTAGCCGCGATGGGCTGGATTTTTGGCCTGTCCGGAGGGTGGGGAAGAAGTGGTAAAATACTGATTATTCGACGTTTGACCGTCTTTTTTTCTTAAATGCGAGTCAGGGTGGTTTTGTGCCCCGACCAGCGCACCCACCCTGCCGCAAGGACTGTCGTCACATGTTTGATCACAACCAGACTCTCGCCCAAGCTGATCCGGAAATTTGGGCCGCCGTGCGCGCTGAAAACCAGCGCCAGGAAGATCACATCGAGTTGATCGCTTCGGAGAACTATGTCAGCGCCGCGGTGTTGAAGGCGCAGGGTTCGCAGTTGACCAACAAATACGCCGAAGGCTACCCGGGCAAACGCTATTACGGCGGTTGCGAATTTGTCGATGTGGCCGAGCAACTGGCCATCGCCCGGGTGAAAAAGCTGTTTGGCGCCGAAGCCGCCAACGTACAGCCCAACTCCGGTTCGCAGGCCAACCAGGCGGTGTTCTTTGCCATGCTCAAGCCCGGGGACACCTTCCTTGGTATGTCCCTCGCCATGGGTGGCCACCTGACCCACGGTTCGGCCGTCAACATGAGCGGCAAGTGGTTCAATGTGCTCAGCTACGGTCTCAATGCCAAAGAGGAAATCGATTACGACGCAATGGAAGCCCTGGCGCGTGAGAAAAAGCCCAAGCTGATCCTCGCCGGGGCCTCGGCCTACTCGCTGCGCATTGATTTCGAGCGCTTCGCGCGCATCGCCAAGGAAGTGGGTGCGTATTTCATGGTCGATATGGCCCACTATGCCGGACTGGTGGCCGCGGGCGAGTACCCGAACCCGGTGGGTGTCGCCGATTTTGTCACCAGCACCACGCACAAGACGCTGCGCGGTCCGCGCGGCGGTATCATCCTGATGAAGGCCGAACACGAAAAAGCCATCAACTCGGCCATTTTCCCCGGTATTCAGGGCGGTCCGCTGATGCACGTCATTGCCGCCAAGGCGGTGGCCTTCGGTGAGGCACTGCGCCCCGACTTCAAGGCTTACCAGAAACAGGTGATCATCAACGCACGCGTCATGGCCGAGACCCTGGCCAAGCGCGGGCTGCGCATCGTTTCCGGACGCACCGAAAGCCATGTGTTCCTGCTCGACCTGCAAGCCAAGCACATTACCGGCAAGGACGCCGAGGCGGCGCTCGGGCT
Source organism: Bordetella parapertussis (assembly GCA_945906975.1). The sequence goes on from CAMDRY010000007.1 coordinate 22,526, forward strand.
GGCACACATCACCGTCAACAAGAATGCCATTCCCAACGACCCGCAAAAGCCTTTCGTCACCAGCGGCATTCGCATCGGCTCACCGGCCATGACCACGCGCGGCTTTGGCGACAAGGAGGCGGTCAAGGTGGCAAACCTGATCGCCGACGTGCTCGATGCGCCGGCTGACGAGGCCAAGCTGGCGCGCGTGCGCACCGGTGTCGCCGAGCTTTGCGACGCTTTTCCCGTCTATGGCGCATAAGGCAAACCGATGAAATGTCCTTATTGCAAGGCCGACGACACCTCGGTCATTGATTCGCGCCTGTCCGAGGATGGCGACAGCGTGCGCCGCCGCCGCGAATGCGGCGACTGCAGCAAGCGTTTCACCACCTACGAGCGGGTGGAGTTGTCCATGCCGATGGTGGTCAAGTCCAACGGCAACCGCATCGCCTACGACCGCGAGCGCATGCGCATCGGCTTCATGCGCGCGCTGCACAAGCGTCCGGTGCCCACGCCGAACGTCGATGACGCGATTGCCCGGGTTGAGCAGCGCATCCTCGCCCTTGGCGAGCGCGAGGTCAAAAGCCGTGTCATCGGTGAAATGGTCATGCGTGAACTGAAAAAAATGGACGATGTCGCCTACATCCGTTTCGCCTCGGTGTACGAAGACTTCCAGCGTGTCGATGATTTTCGCGACGCCATTGCACAGGTGCGCAAGCCCGGCGCCAAGCGCGCCCGCTGACTGCACCCCTTTAACCCTTGCCCCGTTTGCGGGGAGAGGAGCGGGTGAGGGGGCAGGCGCCTGTGACCATCATCCAAAACATGTATTGCCTGATACCGACTCATGACTTCCTTCTCCCCCGCTGACAACCTGCACATGGGCGAGGCCCTGGGCCTGGCCGAAAAAGGCCTGTGGACCACCAGCCCCAACCCGCGCGTGGGCTGCGTCATCGTCAAGGACGGCGACGTCGTCGGGCGCGGCTGGCATGAAAAAGCCGGCGGACCCCACGCCGAGGTGCATGCGCTGCGCGAAGCGGGCGCGCGTGCGGCCGGCGCCACCGTCTACGTCACGCTAGAGCCCTGCGGCCATCACGGCCGCACCCCGCCGTGTACCGATGTGTTGATCGCCGCCAAGCCGGCGCGCGTGGTCGCGGCGATGCAGGATCCCAATCCGCAGGTCGCCGGCGCCGGGTTCGCGAAACTGCGCGCCGCCGGTATCCTCGTCGAGAGCGGGTTGATGAAGGAGGAGGCGAGCGAGCTCAATATCGGCTTTGTCGCGCGCATGACGCGCGGGCGGCCCTGGGTGCGCATGAAAATTGCCGCCACGCTGGACGGCCGTACCGCGCTTGCCAACGGCCGGAGTCAGTGGATCACCGGACCCGAGGCGCGACGCGACGGCCACGGCTGGCGTGCCCGCGCCTGCGCGCTGCTTACCGGGATAGGCACGGTGCGCGATGACGACCCGCAACTGACGGTGCGCGATGTGGCGAGCCCGCGCCAGCCGCTGCGCGTGGTGGTTGATTCAAAACTGCAAATCGCGCCCACCGCACGCATTCTTGAGGGCGGCGGCCTGCTGGTGTTCAGCGCCGTCGAGGATGGCGAGAAAATCAAGGCGCTCGCGGATCGCGGTGCCGAAGTGGTGGTGCTCGCCAACCCGCAGGGCAAGACCGATCTCACGGCCATCATGCGCGAACTCGCGCGCCGCGGCATGAATGAAGTGCATGTCGAATCGGGCAGCAAGCTCAACGGATCGCTGCTTGCGGCCGGCGTGGTCGACGAACTGCTGCTCTATTACGCGCCAAGCCTGCTGGGTGATGCAGCACGCGGCATGTTCAATTTGCCGGAGTTTGTTGCGCTTGAGCAAAAAATCTCCTTGCGGTTTCACGACGTGCGGCGGATTGGTGATGATTTGCGGATTCTGGCGAGACTGTAGATCTGCCATAGGCGTGATGACAGGTGAGCAGGGCTTGTTGCGGGGCAGGCTGGGGCGAGCGGGGCGAACGCCATGCGGGCAGCACGGCCGCGCCCAAAGACGCATCAATAGCGGGTTTCCAGCCATTTCCCCCTGACTGTTGTCCTTGTATCAGCTTGTGTCAGCGAAAGCGTGAATCCATGTTGGTGTGGCGTCGCTGCGTCAGCCGTTTCTTTTTCTTTGGATGATCGCGCGGGCGTTGTTTTACCTCTTACGTCAAGCCCTCTCCGGTAGAATTCTCCCCATGCGAAGCAAACTATTTGTCCCCGGTTCCCGTCCCGAACTTTTCGCCAAGGCGCTCGCCAGTGCCGCCGATGCGATTTCCTTTGACCTCGAAGATGCTGTCGATTCGTCGCGCAAGACTGCAGCGCGTGAAGCGGTGCGCGGGTTTCTCGCATCGCCGGAGGCGGCGGTGTCGAAAAAACTGCTGATCGTGCGCGTCAACGCGCTCGGCACGCCTTATTTCGAAGAGGACGTGCGCGCCGT
>CAMDRY010000008.1 GCA_945906975.1 Bordetella parapertussis
CAGGGTAAAACCCTTTTGCACAACTTTCATGGGAATGCCTCGTATGAACAGCGTTGCGGTGCCGATTCGGCACCGTAGCCACGTAGCTGCAACCCCCATACCCAGCAAGCAATGAAATCCGGAAATTAGCGATTTTCATAAACAGATGCTGATTACATACATAGGCTTATCTTTTTTGTTAAGTATTATTTATATGGCGCTATAGCTCCAAAAACGGACAAAAAACGTCACTTACTAGCCAAATAAGCACGCGTCCTGAGAATATGCCCAAAAAAAACCCCTCCGTAGAGGGGCTTGGGGCGGAAGCCCGAATCACCTCGGGCACTCCAGCCAACAAGGCTTAGCGGCAGGTTGCCGGCAGATACTTGCCTGGCGAGCCCACGCAGGACCAGGTCATCGTGCCGGTCGATGTATTCGGCGAGGCGGTCATGGTCACGGTTACTGAGGCACCGGTGCTCGTACTCGTTGCGCCACCGGTAACCACGATAGTACCCGCGTCATCGACCAAGCCGGTAGTGATCTTACCGACAACAGTGATGGTGGCACCAACGCCAAAACCGGTGACATTGGATGGGTCTGTTTGAAATTTCTCCGCCAGAGTGGTGCGTGCCGAGCTCGCTGCAAGAAGAAGCTCTGACACTTTCGCCCGGATGGTGTAGTCCTGATAGGCGGGCAACGCAACCGCCGCCAGAATACCGATAATCGCGACCACGATCATCAGTTCGATCAGGGTAAAGCCTTTTGAAATTGCTCTCATGTTCGATTCCTTTACGAAAAGTACGGCGAGGTAGTCCGCCGTACCAAGGTAGTAGCAATGAACATGCCTAACATTTATTAAGCAAAATACAGCCAAGTGCTAGGGGAATCGCCTTGCCGTCCGCGAACCTATGACGTTTTAGGTCACTTTCTAACCGAAAAAGACAGGTGCGCGTCCAATTCCCGCGCCACCCGTTCCAACACTTCATCCCACTCAAATGGCTCTTTTTGACGAAAAAGACGTGCCGAGGGATACCACGGCAGCCCCTCGCCAGAGGCCAGATACCGCCATTCGGGTGCCGAGGGCACAAGAATCCAGACCTGCTGTCCCAGCGCACCGGCAAGGTGAATGACCGCGGTACAAACGCTGATCACCAGATCGAGCGCCACCACCAAGGCGGCGGTTTCCTCATAACTCTCCAGCGCATCGGGCCAGTGAATAAAGCTGGCGCCCTTCACCTTCAAGCGGGCAAACGCAAGCAACTCGGCCTCCGTGCTGCCATATTGGAGATTGATGAAATACCCCCCCGCCGCAAACAGTGGCTCGATCATTTCGGGCGCCAGAGAACGCAAAGATCGCCTGCTCGTCGCCGTCCCTCCTCTCCAGGACAACCCGACCTTGCCGCCCGGCCCTAGAGCACGCAAGCGCGCACGCCAATACGCAACGCGGACGGGATCGGCGCTCAGATAAGCACCGTGCCGCGGAAAGTCGCCGGAGGCGTTTCTAAAAAAACGCGGCAAACTGCCTATTGGCAACTGTGCGTCTATCCGCTCGCCACCTGCCCAATCCGGTACGGCGCAGCCCGGCACTCTGGAACCAACCTTGTCCTGAGGAAAAGCGCGCTGCAGAAGCGGCACGAGATACGGATGGCACTCGATCAACAACTTGCCCACCGCAGGTCTGAGGCTGCCAAGACAAGAGGCAAACATGATCTGGTCGCCAATTCCCTGTTCGGCGACCACCAGCAGCGTTTTCTGCGGGTTTGGCCTGCCGTCCCAAATCGGAAAGTCATAGGGGCACGGCGTTGCAGTGACGCTGTGGTGACGGGACTCGTAATCAGACCAGCCGGCTTCAAAACGCGCTAACTTGAGTTGCGCGGTAGCGCGCATCAGACGCGCTTCATGGTCGGCCGGATCCTCTTCAATCAGAATATCCAGACAAGCTATCCCCTCGTCTGGCTCGCCCGACTCGGCCAGAATCCACCCGAGGTTGACCCGGGCCTCGCGAAACGAAGGCCTGACCTCGACTGCACGTCGGACCAAAACCGCAGCTTCGCGAAACCGTCCCTGCTCACGTGCGATTACAAGCCCGAGCATATTGAGCGCTTCAGGGTGCGGCGGGCTCCGTTCGGCCAATGGCTCCAACAAGGCCACGACCATGTCAAATTGCCGGTTGTCGAAATACGTGACCGCGCGCCCAAAGGCGGACTGGGCATCGGCTGCCGGCCCCCCCCGCCACGCCCGCCACAGTCTTCGCAACATCGCGCCGGGGGCTATTTTCGCGCGCCGGCGAAAAGCATGGCATCGCGCTCGGCAAACCACGCCTCAGCATGCTCGCAGCGTTCGTATTCGGGAAAATACGGGCCGCCAATGGTGTAATGCACGAGCGACACGTCACCGGACGGCTTGTCGTAACCAACCAGATGATTCCAGCGTGGGGGCAGCGCACCGATAAGAGAATCATCATGCAGCCATTTAAACTGGTGCAGCTCTAGTCCGCTCGCCGCATTCACATAATCTGCACTGAGCCCGCGGCACCGGGCGTTATTGAACAACATTACGCTGGACCAGTTCTTTTTGGCATAAGCGGTCTGCGGTGCCCCCAGGAACTTCACACTCTCTCGCGGGCGATGATCGTGCTTGACCACCATTACCGCGAACCGCTCATCGCGCAGCGCCCAAAGCTTTGCAACATCATCGAGCATCAGCATGTCGCAGTCCGTAAAAAGACTCCAGCCCTCAAACCCGGACAAATGCGGCACAAGGAACCTGGAAAACGAAAATTCAGTTGATTGCAGCGGATGCGCACCGCGCGAAAAAATAGACGTGAGTTGTGGCAGCGCCACCGGCGCTATCGAGACAGGAACGCTTGAACGCACCTGGATACTGTGCGCAAGAACGCTGAAAGCGACCGGTTCGCGCGCGTCAAAACCTATAAATATTCGAATCAAACCGAACTCCCAAAAATCCACCAGCTCTACAACGCCCCCCGTACATAAGCATGCGCCAAGCACATCGCGGCAGCACACTCCCTCAGGATCAGTCCGGGACGGAATTTACGCAAGGCAAACAGCCCAATTCCTCCTGGATCGCGTGAAGTAAATCACGAGCTTCCCACACCCTAGCTGGTATACTTGCCCGATTATAAAAGCACTTGAGGGGAATCCGAGTGGTCTTCAAGCTTTTCTCACCAAGCAAAATAGATGCGTTCGCGAAAAGCCTCGCCCTGGATATAGCCAAGCGCTATCCGCCCGCCATCGCCAACAACCCCCAGCAAATGGTTTCGCAAAAGAGACTCACGGACATTCTGGAAGAAACGTTTGCAAAAGCCGCGACCTTCCAGCACGAAAACAGCCTGGGATGGTATAAAAAAGCCAAGCTTGGCAACGAGTTCCGCTGGGAATTGAAAGAAATGGGCTACGACGAGAAATTCATTGAGATGGCCACCGAAGGCCTTATCGTCTACGTAACGCGGGCCTCAAAGTAAGACCTCCCGCATTACTCCTTGCGACATAAACCCAAAGTGCCGCAAGCGCGAATACTGCGGATGGTGCGTACCCAGGCTCGCTTTATTCTGACGCCCTGTCAGGGAACATATCCGGGAATGCTATTTTCGTCGACCTCGTCAATCTGCTCCGGATCGAGAAACTGGGTCGCGTAGCGCAGGTAAATTTTTTCCCTGATGAAAACATCAAACAGATCCGGGTCGATGTGCCCGTTTTGCTTGAATTTCCCCAGTATGGAAAGCGCATCCGTAAGAGTCTTGCCTTTCTTGTAAGGACGGTCACGCGCCGTCAGCGCCTCGAAGATGTCCGCAATGCCCATAATTCGCGCCTGTACCGACATTTGTTCGCCCATAAGTCCGCGTGGGTAGCCCTTTCCATCCATGCGCTCGTGGTGACCGCCAGCGTATTCCGGGACGTTTTTGAGATGCTTCGGCCAGGGAAGCGCCTCCAGCATCTTTATCGTGGCGACAATATGATGATTGATTATTTCCCGCTCGCTGGTCGTCAACGTGCCACGAGCAATAGTCAGATTTAAAAGCTCGTCCTCGGTCAGGAAATCGGCGGTGGAGCCCGATGCGTCTTTCCATTTGTATCCGGACGCCATGCGCCGCACGCGCTCCCGATCTTCATCCGGCATGAACTCGCCCCCGACATTGCACCTGCGCAGGAATGCGCGATCTTCGTCGAGTTGGCGGAGACGGATCTGCAAATCCTGATCAACACGGTGAACCAGTTCCCGGTAGGTTATCTCGTCTATATCGGCACGAAGCGCGATGTTCTCCCGGCGTTTGAGCGTATCAATTTCAGCATCGCGCTTGAGCACCTCAAAGCGGGTGTCGACCAGGTTCATACGGTCATAAATGGTTTCAAGCTTCGTCGCCTTGTCGACCACATGCACGGGTGTCGTTATTTTTCCGCAATCATGCAGTAAGCCGGCCATTTTCAACTCGTACCGATCGCGATCATTCATGCAAAACCCGGCCAGAGCGCCTTGATTCGCGCCGCTAACCGCCTCCGCCAGCATCATCGTCAACTCCGGAACACGCTGACAATGCCCGCCGGTATACGGCGATTTTTCGTCAATTGCACTGTTGATCATGCCGATGAATGATTCGAACAGTTCCTCCAACTGCATTATCAATTGGCGATTGGTGATTGCTATAGCCGCCTGTGAAGCAAGAGATTCGGCCAGTCGCTGGTCAGCAAATGAGAATGGGACGATGCCGCCTTCGATCTCGTCTTTGCAGTTAATCAGTTGCAGTACGCCGATGATCTCGCCCTGGTGGTCTTTCATCGGTACCGTCAGGAAGGACTGCGAACGGTAGCCCATCTTCTGGTCAAAATTACGCGTTCCAGAGAAATCAAATCCTTGCTCCGAATACGCATCGGCGATATTGACCGTTTCAGCGTGCAACGCAGCATAAGCCGCCACCATGGAGTTGTTTGGCTGTCCCACCCGGTTAACCAGATGGATGGGATAGAAAGGAATCTCCTTTCCCGTCGCCCCCCCCATCGCTATTCCGAGCGTGCTGTTTCGGATGATCGCAAACTTTAGGCGATCCCCGCCCTCGAGCAAATAGAGGGTCCCGCCGTCCGCGCGCGTAATCGTCTGTGCTGCAACGAGAATTTTCTCGAGCAGCGCGTCCAGATTCGTTTCCTGCGAAAGGGCCGCACCGATTTCATTGAGTTGCTCCAATCGCTGGAACAAATGCGCAACAGAATCCGGTGCGCCCCCGGATGGAGAAATTGATTTCAGACTTGCCTGACTGATGGGGATTGGGACATGTGATCCGCTACTTGATCGCCACCGCTCGAACCTGCTTCATATCGGTGAGTCCCATCATCACCTTTTCCATGCCATCCATCTTTAGGGTGGACATGCCCTCCTCAACGCATTTCACGAAAATATCTGAAACGCGCGCCCGTTCCTGAACAAGTTTCTTGACCGGATCGCTTGCCACCATCAACTCGTGCAGACCGCATCGTCCTTTATAGCCCGATCCACCGCAGGCGTCGCAACCCTTGGCGCGGTGGAACTCCAGCTTGCCGTCCTTGCCGTACTCCTTTAGCCAATAGTCATAGAGCTTCTTCGCCTCACCGGCGGCATCTTTCTTCCAAGGCTCAGTCTGCCTGAGGTCCGATGTGAACTCGTGCATAAATTGCTTGATCTCGTCAGGAGGCGGCGTGTACGGCTCCTTGCATTTTCCACACAGACGCTTTGCCAGTCGCTGGGCGAGTATTCCAAGCAACGCGTCGGAAAAGTTGAAAGGATCCATCCCCATATCGAGCAGCCGGATGATCGCCTCTGGTGCCGAGTTGGTGTGCAAGGTTGCGAACACCAGGTGGCCGGTCAGGGATGCCTCAATGCCAATATGGGTCGTTTCGGCATCGCGCATCTCCCCGACCATGATGATGTCCGGATCGGCCCGCAGGAACGCCTTCATCACCATCGGGAAGTCCATAACCTTCTTGTTCACCTGAACCTGGCGCAAGCCCTTTTGGGTAATTTCAACCGGATCCTCAGCAGTCCAAATTTTTGTGTCGGGTGTATTGAGGAAACCGAGCACAGAGTGCAGCGTAGTGGTTTTCCCCGAACCCGTGGGACCGCAAACGAAGAACAGTCCGTACGGTTTGGAAACCGCCTTCTCCAGGTTTTCCTTGTTTTTCGTCGTCAGGCCAAGCTTGCCCAGCGGGATCGGCTCACCGGCCGCAAGAATCCGCATCACTATATCCTCGACCCCCCCGGTCGAAGGGATGGTCGCCACCCGCAACTCGATATCAAGCGGGCCAAATTTTTTGAACTTGATCTTCCCGTCCTGGGGCTTTCTTTTCTCCGAGATGTCCAGGTCGCACATGATCTTCAGGCGCGCCACGAGCGCATTGCGATAAGAGGCCGGAATCTCAATGTACGGGGAAAGTGAACCATCTTTTCGGAAACGAATTTCTGTTTTCGCCTTGCCCGGATAGGGCTCGATATGAATATCAGAGGCGCCCTGATTATAAGCATCGATGATGATTTTATTGACCAGTTTTACCAGTTCGTTGTCAGCCGCGGCTGACACGTCATCCCCCCCCTCCACCTCCATACTTTCGTCATTATCAAGGCTGGACAGCATGTCACCAATGTCACCGGTATCGATTTCCTCGGCACCGTAGAAGAGGTTCAGCGTTTCACGGAATTCCTTTTGTGTGGTGACCCGGTAGATCAACTTTGCCTTTGGAAAAACATTCTGCACTATGCGCGAACTCTTGACGCGCTCCGGGTCAAGACAGAGGACAATCAACCCTTCCTTGCCATCCTCAATGGGCACCCATTGATTCGACTCAACGTATTCCCGCTTCAGGTTTTTTAGCAGGTCCATCGGCTTGATACGATCCGTCTTCAGCGGCTCGTAGGGTACGGCAAAGAATTTCGCAAGAGCCGCGCCTATCGATGGTAGTTTTACCTGGAATTCCTCTGACAGAACCGACTCGACATCGATGGCCTTTTTCCGTGCAGACCGCGCTGCGAGTTCAAATTCGGCCGCAGATATCACTGCATCGGAAACGAGAAAATCGTATTTGGTTTTCAGCACCTGCGGTTTCTGGCGCTGCCTGAAAGCAATGGCCAGCGTTTGGGTCAGCTCGCTGACCCCCTCCTCGGTCATGGGCCCAAAGGGGAGACCGGCCTTGTTATTGATGATCTGAACAACGCCGATTAACTCACCGTTCGTGCCATCGACCACTGGCGCAACCAGCATCTGCTTGGTGCGATACCCGGTCCTCTTGTCAACCTCCTGCAGGAAGCGCAAATTGGGATTGTGGGAGTGGAGCTCGGACTCGTCATAGACGTCCCGCAGGTTAAGCATTTCTTTCGACAAGCCGACGTATCCGGCGATCGAGTGTTCGGCCAGCGGAAGCTTCAGATCCTTGAACGAGTTAAGGCCAGTCTTAACCTTTGAAATAATCGTGTTTTTGTCTTCCCCTAATGTGTAAATGGTCAGACGATCCGCATTGAAAAGTGTGCATATATCGGCAGACACCTCAAGCATGATCTCGTCAATGTTGCTCGTGGCGTGAATCTTGTTCGTTACCGTCTGCAGGCTTTTCTGGAATGCCAGCCTGCTGTTGACGTCTGTGGGGCCAACATTTGGGGAAGCAATGAGAACCGCGCTCATATTCTAGGGTCTCGTAACAAAAACGGAGCCGCATCGGCCCGGGAGCACAAATTTCCGTATCCGCACGTGGCGCGGACATTGAGAAAATTGCCGTAATTTCTGAGGATAACTTTCATCACATTTCACCACATATCGTGCCGGTACGATCGGGTGCGAAAATCCCGGCGTTTCTGCGCGCGGACTTCAATCGTACGCTCAAAGCGCAAGAAACCACCACCTGCAAAACGGCTGTCCTCATCGCTCTTCCCCCCATAGTCCGCCGGTTAACAAAAACGCACGGTAGCCGCGTTGCGCCAATAAAAATGCCGCCGCAGCGCTTCTGCGCTCACTTTGACAATACAAAATATACTCGCGGCCCTTGTCCAATACCCCGAATGCATGTCGAATCTCCGATAGCGGAATATTCATGGCACCGGGCAATCTGTCGTATTGATATTCAGAGGGATATCGAACGTCCACCCATTGCGCGCCCTGAATCACCCTCTGACGACTTTCCCCCATGGACACGCGCTGGAGCAGCGGCTCCTTGAGCAGGCCAACAAAATCCTGCTTGTCCAGCCGCAGAAGAGTGCCGTCTGTTTTCATACTTACTGTTGCATTTCGCTTCGCCTCCGAAACGAGCGCCTCTTCACCGAAGGCGTCCCCGCTTTTAATATCGGCGAGCATCATCGACACACCCCCGATGGTGCGTTCAACCTGGCATCTTCCCGATTCAATCACGTAGTAGTAGTCGCCCTCGGCGCCCTCACGGATGATGACTTGCCCCCGTTTGGCTTCGAACCGCTCGAATTTTTTGAGAAGCTCATCAATGTGGGCTGCAGGCAATTGGGAAAACGCCCCGAATTTAAGATTATTTACTGAAAAAATCCCCGAAAGAATGCTCCAGTTGGCCAACGAGGGCTGCGCCGCGTACTCCCTGCCCTGGCCCGCCGTCCCGGCCTCAGCCAGTTGATCCCAGGTGACCATTATGTCGAGGAGATCGTCATCGATCCTGATGAGGTCGACGTCTGTAATGGCCCTGGCTGAATCAAAAACCGCGCCGCGTTTTCCCAGTGCGTAACGCGCCTCCCCAGATCCGCCGACCAAGACCTCTGGTAATGCGCCGCCCCCGCGCTCCAGCGCGAGCTCGCCGCGCGTCAAAAATACAGACTGTCCCGCGATACCGCGCGTGCGGAAGGGATCCTGATGTTTTTCCACTTGCTCGATATAGCAAAGGCTTGCCAGTTCCAGCAGCCTGGTTTCGGACAAATCCGACAACGGGGAGAATCGCTTCAAAGTCTTCAATTCAACCGTGGCAACCATGGTCTAGAACTCGAAGACCTGATTGTTCTGCAGCATACGCGGCTTGTACTGGCCGGCACACTCCTCAATTTCCTGCATCGTCAATTCAATCTCGCCGGGCTTGAGATGGCTGATGAAAATCTCGGCGCTTCGCTCAAGTTTTGCCAATTCCTCGGCGAGCATGCTCGGACAAAGGTGCTTGGACAAAATCGCCAGCTGCTTTTCACGGTTGCAAAATGCAGTTTCAATAATCACATATTTCAGATTATTTATTTTATTCACCAGTTTCCACATGGCGTCGTTGGTGGTCGTATCTCCGGAAAAAACGAGACTGGCTTTCCCGGAGTCCAAATGGAATCCGACGGCCGGAACCACATGGTTCGCCGGGAGTGCGGTTATCTTGCGCCCTTTTATATCGATTTGCTGGCCGATCTGAATCGGCTCAAAACGCATGAACGGCTTATTCACCGTCGGCAACTGCGTGAAATCAGGCCAGATACTCCAATTGAACACATGATTGCGCATGACTTCAATCGTTGCAGCCTGTGCATAAACCGTGACCGGATTTTCGCGCATGCCTCCGACGGTGTCGACCAAGAAAGGAATGCTGGATATATGGTCGAGATGCGAATGCGTCACAAAGATATGATCGATCAACGACAGCTCGGTCAGGGAAAGATCAGACACGCCGGTACCTGCATCAATAAGAACATCATGATCGAGAAGCATCGACGTGGTACGTAGATGCCGTCCGCCAATTCCGCCACTGCAGCCAAGTATTCGAAGTCTCACAGGAGCCCTACTTTGTCTCGAACTTTGTCACGCCATCCCAATCTGGGCCAGGTGGGTTTGCGCGGCATTCTGAAATTTTTTCGCTAAATATCCGGTACAACCCCAAAGTTGGGTTCAGTTGATGCAGGTCAACGAGTTGCGACTCGGCCTGATCCCAGTCTTGCGCGCGATAAGCCCCGAGGCAATGGTGCCATAGCTCTATTTCATCCAGCATATTTTTATCAACTTGGCCATCTACGCCTATCGGCTCGAAGATCGCGACAGGCTCTTCCTTGCCCTTGACCCGTACCCGGTCGACCTCGCGAAACACGATGTCTGTCACCGCCCTCTTGGTGCTTTCCCCGACGAGGATACCAACGCCGTATTGCTTGGTTATGCCCTCGAGACGCGATCCAAGATTCACCGGATCCCCCATGACGGTATACGCTTTCCGGATTTTCGAACCCATGTCGCCAACGCTCATCACGCCGCTGTTCAGACCCACCCCGATCTTGAACTCAGGCCAACCTCGTTTGCGGAATTCCTCATTTAGCGCCGTTGCCTTTTCCTGCATCTGCAGCGCGGTCATCACCCCGTTTCGGTGATGCGCCGGGTCTGCAACCGGCGCCCCCCAGAAGGCCATGATGGCGTCACCGATATATTTGTCCAAGGTGCCATGATTGTTGCGAATAACCAGGCTCATGGTGGTGAGGTATTCGTTGATGTACGCTGATAACTCGTTTGGATCAAGGCTTTCCGAAATTGTCGTAAATCCGCGTACGTCCGAAAAAAGCACGGTCAGATCTTCACGCTTACCCTCCATACTGTATTTTTCAGGGTCTTGGGCCATCTTGTCGACAAGTTCAGGCGGAACGTATTGCCCGAACAACTCGGTGAACTGGCGTTTCGATCTGGATTCGACAAAATACCCGTATGCCATATTGAGAATAAAGAGTCCCATTGTCAGCAGCAGACTGGAGGCAAGGGGCAGCACCATGCCGGCTCCGGACCAAATGAGCACGTTGATTCCGGTGATGAGGAGCATGGCAAGTATCGAAACCAAGGTCGCCCGCAACGGCGAGAGCATTGGCATCAACAGGGAAAGCGTAATACCGCCGATCAAAAGCAGGATGACCTCGGCGCCAAGCATAAAGGGCGGGCGCTGTTTAATGCTGCTGTCCAGCATTCCAGCGATGAGATTGGCATGAATCTCAACCCCCGGATAGACGCTCCCTACCGGGGTGGAGCGCAAGTCCAGCAATCCTGGTGCCGAAGTTCCAATCAGGGCGATTTTCCCCTTCAAGGTCTCTACCGGCAAGCGGTCTGACATGACGTCGGCCAAGGAAAAATACTGGAAACTTCCCTGCTTTCCGCGATAGGGGATGAGTGCGCTCACGTTTTCATCGACAGGGATTTTTAACGGGCCGACTTCCAACCACTCGAGTCCTGCGTATCCACTAGAAATGACACGATCGGGCGGGTAACCCGGCAGCACGTCAGGGAATTTTCCGGAGCCCAGGGCGAGCAGCGTCCTGATCATCGAAAGTGAAAGGGACTCGTAATACGCGCCCTTGTATTCGGCGAGCATCGGAACCCGTCTCGAAACGCCGTCAAAATCGACAAGCGGGTTGAAGTGTCCCGCGCTTGCCGCGTTTTTTTGAAATTCCTGCAGGTTTCCCCCAAAGCCCTTCCACGAAGTGAAGGCAATGTTCTTCCCGGCAAAGGCCCCTGCAGGTATCACCGGGACGGGAATCCCACCCGACTCCCGGGCGTCATCTGCACTATTGAAGTAATAGCCCAGCACGACTGGGCGGCCCTTAATCGTCTGGGCAAACATCGCATCATGATCGAGCATCGGCCGCAGTTGCCCCAAAATACTCTGGAACTGGGCGTTATCCTTGAACTCTTTTTTGGCCAGCGACTCAAGAACAGGGAGCCCTGAACTCGAATCGGCCTCCGCAAAAACAACGTCGAAGCCCACCATCACAAGTCCATACTTGTCGAAGAGCTTTTTGATCAACTCGGAAACACGATCGCGTCCCCAAGGCCATCTGCCGACTTCGGCCAGACTCTTCTCATCGATATCGAGGATAACGATTCGCGTATCGACGCTGTCCGGCATTGTTAGCCGCAGGCGAGTGTCGTAGATGATGCTGTCAAGTTGGCTTACAAGGCTGATCTGGTAGAACTTCGCCGCGTGTCCGACAAAGAGCAGCAGCACAGCCAAACCAATCGCGATACGTACGATGTGCTGCTTCAAAATTTCCTCACTTGGTCAACGGACAACGCAACGACGTTTTCGCAAAGCACGTACGCGACGAAAAAACACGGGACGAAACCAACCACTGCCCTCAGGACGCCCCGCCTAATGGCAATGTCTTTGTTGCTGGCAAACATAATCGCACGCCCTCAGCCGGCGTGCCATTCAAACCTTGTAGAAAAACTCCATTTTGACACCCGCGAGCTCGATCAGATCGTGGTCTTTTAAGGCGTGAGGCGCCGTGCCTATCGACTGGCCGTTAACGCTCGGCTGATTAGCGCCCTCGACGTGGGTGACAAAGTACCCCTGTGGACGGCGCGTAAGCACCGCGACTTGGACACCGGGTTTGCCAAGCGTTGTAAGGGGCTTGATAAGTTCAAGCTCCCGCCCGGCAATGGCGCCGGAGAGAACCCGAAGCATACCTATTTTTTGCGCTGGCACAGAAGCCGTGGGCGAGGGCGGCATCGCCACCGGCGCAGCATTGCGTTGCGTTTCGCCGGCTTTCGCCATCAGCGGAGCCGCTGCGGCGGCAATTGGCGCAGGGGAATCTACCGAGGCCCCCGCAGTTGCCGCCACTGGGGCGGCAGGTGCCGGCCGCATCGCGCCGGGACGCAAAATCATCGTCTTTTCAAAATCAGCTTTCGCGGCCCCCGCCGGCGCCGTGTCGGCGACGTACTTGAGCTTGTATTTCCCCATCTCAATAACATCGTTATTCTGCATAAAATGTTTTTTTACAGACTGGCCGTTGACCATGGTGCCATTCGTACTGCCAAGATCTTCAAGGAAGGAGTCAGCCAGTATCGTCACCAGGACCGCATGCTCTCCGCTAACAGCCAGATTATCAATCTGGATATCGTTATGTGGCTTGCGTCCAATTGTGGTTCGTTCCTTGGTGAGCTGAATCTCCTTCAGCACCAGGCCATCCATACTTAAAATCAGCTTCGCCATAGCAATTTCCCCGACTATTTGAACCAGCCAAAAAACCTCGAAACAAATCCGCGCGGCGCGGCGTAATCGCGCACCACTTTGACCAGGATTACCGAGATATTGTCACGCCCACCGTTATCATTGGCCATCTGCACAAGTTGCTGACAGCACAGCTTGATGTTGGCGCCAAGCGTTTGCACGGCCATGCCAATATCTTCGTCGCTCACCATGTCACACAGTCCATCCGAACAAAGCAGGTAAATATCACCCACCTGCGAGTCGTAATCGTTTATTTCCGGCTCAACCTCCGGATCGATCCCAAGGGCGCGCGTTACCAAATTTTTATTATGCGAAGTCTTTGCCTGCTCCGGCGTTATCAAACCGCTGTCAATCTGCTCTTGCAGCAACGAATGATCCTTTGTGACCTGACTGAACTCGTCCCCCCTGAGCCGATACAGTCGTGAGTCGCCAATGTGCGCGACTGTGACCTTGTTGTCGTGAAACATCGCCACCACCAGCGTGGTTCCCATACCGGAGTACTGCGCTTGGCTTTGCGCGGCCTGATAAATCGAAGTATTAGCCTTGGCTATTTGCTCGCGAAGCATAGACTGGGCTACAGTCTGGCCGCTCTGGGGGTCGATATCGAACGGCGAATATTCCTCGAGCATTTGCTGCAGTTCTGTGCTTATGACCGTAGTCGCCATGCAACTGGCAACCTCGCCCGCGTTGTAGCCGCCCATCCCGTCGGCGAGCACTACGATCCCCTTGTCCGCATCAGAGGCGATCGAATCTTCATTGTGCGAGCGCACAATGCCTGGATCGGTATGACTCGCTATTTCGAGCACGGAATTCAAATGTAAGCTCATCCGATCAGCGCCGGCCCGGAATTGCGCGAGCAGGCCCAGCACGTAAAGGCGCGGGGAGTCTTTCGGTCACTCTGATATTTTTTTTCATATTAAACCGCCATCCTCAAAGACTTATATCGATGCCACCCGCGCCAAAGGGCTGCGCCGTAGCTGCACCACGCCTGGTTTCTCGTAGTGCAGCTGCGAAAGTGTCCCCATCCTGCAACCGTTCCGCCAGTTCTTTAGGCATCGTCCGGTCAAGAAACGCCACCAATGCCCGAGGCAGATTGGGGTTGTATTGCAGGATGTCCGGAGCCTGTTCGTCGGCAATCCTAAACATAAGCTGCACCATGGCGTCTCCGTAGAACGGCTACTTGCCGCACGCCATCTGATAGATGGCTCACAGCCAGATAGAAAAGATGGGGTTTCCTGTCACAGCAGCCGCAACTTAAGCACGGCAAAGCGTCTGTAGGGAACCGCTATTAAAGAGCGTATTAATAAAAAAGTTACATTTAAAACAAAATGATAAAGACTATTCTTACAGTCAGATATTATACTAATCAGATTTTTCAAGCAAATCGCATGCTTTTGGTGGAAAGCGACTACGCCGTCAACATTTGCGCAGGTGGCAGCTTGGATATCTCAAAAAAAACCCCGGTTGATTCCCGGGGTTTTCTATTGGCTTCGGCATTTTTCAACTGCCAAACATGGCACCGACGCTTAGTCCATTTTGCGCAAGAAAGTCTGCTGCGGAAACCTTTTTGCCATCCTCATGCTTTACCTTCATCACCTCTATCCGTCCGCCTTGCGCCGTAATGGAAAAACCGCCGGAACCGACTGCGGCAATTTCACCGATTTTTCCCTTGACCTCGCCGAATGTGCGCACTGTATGCTTGCGCGCATCAAAAATCTGTACCTTTTTCCCGTTCAGCGTCGTCCACGCTCCGGGCGCCGGATTACAGCCGCGAATCAGGTTGTAAATAAAATCAACGTGATTTGCCCAATTTATTTTCGCCTCGGCCGCGCGACACCAGCCTTCGTATGAGGCCTGACTCTCGTCTTGAGCCAGCTGTTTGTGCTTGCCCGCCACCACCATATCGGCCGCCTCGATCATCGCCTGCACCCCCATCGGGAACAGCCGGTCGAAATAAACCGTCCCCAGCGTATCATCTGCGCTGAGCACCGTCTCTTTCTGCAAGATGATTTCTCCCTCGTCCAATCCGTCCGACGGGCGGAAAATGGTCAGACCGGTCTTGGTCTCACCGCGGATGAGCGGCCAGTTTATCGAACTTGGACCACGATATTTGGGCAGCAACGAAGGGTGATACTGGATGGTGCCGTGTTTCGGGATACTCACGAATTCCTGCGGGGCAAACTGCAAGACAAAAGCCATGATCCCGATGTCGGTGTTGAGGCTCCTGAGCGCTTCTGAAGCCTCGGCGTCCTTCAACGACTTGAACTGAAACACCTGAAGACCCTTTTCGAGGGCGAGCACTTTCAACGGATCTGGTTTCGCGCCTTCCTTTTCGGGAGCACAAAATACCCCGGCCACATCATCACCACGGGCAAGAAAAGCCTCAAGCACTGCCTTGCCAAAATCCTGCTGACCAATGATTGCAATACGCATCGCGCTTTCTCCGTAAGACTCACACAGTCGGACGCACCGCACTTATCCAGTGCGGCGCTTAAGCCTTTCAGGCCACTTTTTTCGGCGGCAGGCTAAACGCACCAGCCGTTTTAAGCGCCGCCACCTTGCTGTCGTCATAACCTAATACGGTCTTCAACACCTCGTCGGTGTGCTCGCCCAGCAGGGGCGAGCGCTCAATTTTGGCCGGAGACGCTGACAGTTTTATCGGCATGCCGACGTTCCACCACTTGCCGCGCGCCGGATGATCCAGTTCCACATACATATCCCTGCCGCGAATATGCTCGTCGTTTGCCAGATCTTCGGTGGACATGATTGGCCCGCAAGGCACGTCGAGCGGGTTGAGAATCGCCATGAATTCGCGCTTGGTATGATTCGATGCGAACTTGGTGATCAGAGCCCACATTTCGTTCTGATTTTTACGGCGGTCTGCAACCGTCGCAAATTTCGCATCTGTCGAAAGCCCCGGCATGCCCAGATCGGGACCGATACGTTTGGCGAGCGCATCCCAAACAGCCTCCTGTACAACGACATAAATGTAATCGTTAGAACCGCCGGGCTTGCACATGATGGCGTTCCCCAATTGGCCGCCACCCGAATCATTGCCGGCGCGCGGAACCGCCCCCATCCCTTGCTCGGTCGGAACCGAATACTCGGAGAGGGATTGCCGGGACAGGCGCTGATGGTCGCGGAATTTCACCCGGCACAAGTTCATCACACCATCCATCATTGCCACCTCAACGTACTGGCCCTTGCCGGTACGCGTGGCCTGGTGCAAGGCTCCGAGCAGACCGATTGCGAGGTGTAGGCCGGTACCTGAATCACCGATCTGCGCGCCGGTAACGAAGGGGGGGCCGTCCGGCACGCCAGTCGTGCTCATTGCGCCCCCCATCGCCTGCGCGACGTTTTCGTACGCCTTGAACTCGGCGTAGGGACCGCTGGAGCCGAAGCCCTTGATTGATCCCATCACGATCCTGGGGTTGATCTGGTGAATTTTTTCCCACGTAAAACCGAAGCGGTCGAGAACGCCTGGTCCAAAATTCTCCATGACAATGTCGCACTGTTTTACAAGATCGACAAAAACCGCCTTACCTTCTGCGGTCTTCATGTTGACTGTAATCGAGCGCTTGTTGCAATTGAGCATGGTGAAATAAAGGCTGTCCGCCCCCGGCACATCACGCAACTGACCGCGCGTGGCGTCCCCCTGCGGCGGCTCAAACTTGATTACATCGGCGCCCATCCACGCCAGCAACTGCGAGCACGTTGGTCCGGCCTGCACGTGGGTCATGTCGAGGATACGAACACCTTTTAATGCTTCCATTCTGATCTCCAAAAATTCTTACGCAGACGAAAGCTCACCTGCTTTCGCTAAACGGCTTGGCTTACTTCTTTTTGGCGCTTTGCGGATTCAAGCTTGTGATGCGGCCGCTTTCTGGCCCTGCGGTTTCATCAATGACGGCGTTGATCAACGTCGGCTTGCGCGAGCGAATGGCGTCTTCCATCGCCTTGCGCAACTCGGCCGGGTTCGTGGCGTTAACGCCCACGCCACCAAAGGCCTCCATCAGTTTGTCATAGCGCGCCCCCTTGACGAAAACGGTGGGTGCGACATCAGTACCGCCGGTGGGGTTTACGTCGGTGCCGCGGTAGACACCGTTGTTGTTGAAGACCACCACGCATACTGGCAGGTTGTAGCGGCAGATTGTCTCGACTTCCATTCCCGAGAACCCGAAGGCGCTGTCACCCTCGATCGCGATGACCTGCTCGCCGCTGACCACGGCGGCGGCGACGGAAAACCCCATGCCTATGCCCATGATTCCCCAGGTCCCCACATCCAGGCGCTTACGCGGCTTGTACATGTCGACAATGCTTCGGGTGAAGTCCAGCGCGTTAGCCCCCTCGTTCACCAAAATAGCATCCGGGTTGGCCCTGATGATGTCGCGTACGACATTCAGCGCACTGTGAAAATTCATCGGCGCCGGATCCTTGGCGAGCGTCTCGGCCATTTTGGCGAGGTTCTTGCCCTTGCGCTCTGCAATGGCCCCCAGCCACTCAGCCGACGGCTTCGCCCATTTCGAACCAATGCCGGCGAGCAGCGCGCTCACGCAGGATCCGATGTCACCAACCAAGGGCGCTTCTATGCGCACGTTGCTGTCCATCTCAGTCGGAGAGATATCGATCTGAATAAACCTCTGCCCTCCCCATGCCTTGGAATCCTTGCCCCCCCAAGTCTTGCCCTTGCCTTGGGAGAGCAGCCAGTTCAGGCGCGCACCGATCAGCACCACCACATCGGCCTCAGGAAGCACGTAGGAGCGCGCCGCTGCGGCCGACTGTTCGTGCGTGTCTGGCAGCAGGCCCTTGGCCATGGACATGGGCAGGTAGGGGATGCCAGTCCTCTCAACCAGGGCGCGAATATCCGCGTCGGCCTGCGCATAAGCGGCGCCCTTGCCCAGCAGGATGAGCGGGCGCTTGGCGCCTTTCAGTAAATCGAGGGCGCGCTGCACGGCGTCCTGGGCGGGAATTTGGCGTGGCGCCGGGTCAACCACCTTGATCAGCGAATTTTTGCCCGCTTCTGCGTCCATGGTCTGGGCGAACAATTTGGCCGGCAGGTCAAGATAGACCCCGCCCGGACGGCCGGAGACGGCTGCGCGGATGGCGCGCGCGATTCCCACGCCGATATCCTCTGCGTGTAACACGCGATACGCGGCCTTGCACAGCGGCTTGGCGATGGCCAACTGATCCATCTCTTCATAGTCACCCTGCTGCAAGTCGACGATCTCGCGCTCGCTAGAGCCGCTGATAAGAATCATCGGAAAGCAGTTGGTCGTCGCGTTCGTCAGGGCGGCCAGACCATTCAGGAATCCGGGGGCAGACACCGTCAGGCAAATGCCGGGCTTTTGCGTCATGAAGCCGGCGATCGCGGCGGCGTTGCCCGCGTTCTGCTCATGCCGGAACGAGATCACGCGCATACCTTCGGCCTGCGCCTTTCTGGTGAGATCTGTGATGGGAATACCGGGCAGGCCAAAGATCGTGTCGATACCGTTGAGTTTGAGGGCATCGATGACCAAGTGAAAGCCATCGGTCATTACGCCCCCGGCAACATCAGGTTCAGCTATTCCCATGAAATACTCCTTGAATTTGTTGTGAGCTTGCCGGACAAAGCTTTCCCATGTAAGCCTTGTACTGCAAAGCCTTGTACTGCATCGCTTGGGAGTCTAGGCAGCCCACCCTTCCACAACCTTGACTGAGGTCAATAATTCCAGCTTAAATTGCCGGTTTGCCTTAAGCTGCAAAACCATGCCCGCCATAGCCGCCCACCCCCAGCGCAACACCATCCGACTGCAACTGCAGCACAACTTGATTTTGCGTGAGATCAGCCTTGCCGCCCGGGAAGATCTCGAGCCCAAACTGGAAGTCGTCGAATATAAAAAAGGCGAGCCCCTCGTCCATCAGGGTTCTACCGGGATGGAGCAATTCTTCATACTCGATGGCATCCTCAAGCGCGTGGTCAGCAATGCTGCGGGAAAGGAAATGATCCTGCGTTTTGCCGCCGAACCCGATATGGATACGTCTTACGCGGCATGGCGGCTGAAGACGCCTGTTCCCTACAGCATCAAGGCGGTGACGCGCGTTCTTGCGGCGCGCATCTCCATGCCACTTTGGGTGGATTTCCTTGAGCGGCATCCGGATGTGAAGCAGCGCTTTGAATACGAAGTCATGCGCCTGATGTCGGAGGTAATGGCGCACACCATCACGCTACACCTTCTGGACGCCCCCGGCAGGCTGCTGCGCTTCATGCGCAAACACCCCGATCTGCTCGACCGCATTCCCAAAAAAGAACTGGCCACTTACCTTAACCTTGCGCCCGAAACACTTTCCCGGCTCAAGCAGCGCGTAGCCAGCCCCCTCGAATAACATTCCGGATGCGGGTCACCGGTTCCTGAAGGGAAGCGAACGCCGGTCGCTACGCCGTCCTGGCCTTGAGCTTTTCTATCATCGTTGCCGCGAGCGGCCAGAACAGCAGCACCATCGCAAATCCGGTGATGCCGCCAACCAGGCCGTTGGAGAAAAATATCCCGACATCGCCCTGCGACAACAGCATCGACTGGCGGAAAGAGTCCTCGGCACGATCGCCCAATACCAGTGCAAGCACCAGCGGCGCGAGCGGATAATTGAGCTTCTTGAACAAATAGCCGACGACGCCAAAACCCATCATCAGCCAGACGTCGAACATCGATCCGTGCACCGTGTAAGCACCGATGGCGCAGATCACCAGAATCACCGGCGCGATGATGGCAAACGGAATGCGCAGGATGGCGGCGAAAAACGGCACACAGGTCAGCACGACAATCAGGCCGACAATGTTGCCCAGGTACATGCTGGCGATGAGCCCCCAGACAAAGTCTTTTTGCTCGACAAAAAGCAACGGTCCGGGCTGCAGGCCCCAGATCAGCAGGCCGCCGAGCAGCACTGCGGCGGTGGGCGATCCGGGTACGCCCAGGGTCAGCATTGGCAACAAGGCGGAAGTGCCGGCCGCATGGGCCGCCGTTTCTGGCGCCACCACGCCCTCAACCTGCCCGGTACCGAACTTCGCGCCATCCTTGGAAAAGCGTTTGGCCACGCCATAACTCATGAAGGATGCGGGCGTGGCACCACCCGGAACAATGCCCATGAAGCAGCCGACCAGAGAACTGCGGATCGAGGTGGCCCAGTAGCGCGGCAACTCCTTCCATGTTTCGAGCACGATCTTGGCGTTCATTTTTGCCTGTTTGCCCTTGAACGCCAGCCCTTCTTCCAGGGTCTGCAGAATTTCACCTATGCCAAACAGGCCGATCACCGCAATCAGGAAATCAAAGCCTTTGAGCAATTCGGTAAAACCGAAGGTCAGGCGAAGTTGTCCCGTAACGGTGTCAAGGCCCACCGCAGCAAGCGCAAAGCCAATCATCATCGCCGCAACCGTCTTTACCGCCGCCCCCTTGGCCATGCCCACGAAAGCGCAAAAGGTGAGCAGGTAGACGGAGAAGAATTCGGGCGGTCCGAATTCGAGGGCAAATTTGGCAACGAGCGGCGACAGGAAGGTGATCATGATCACCGCCACCAGCGCACCGATAAAGGAGGAGGTAAAGGCCGCCGTCAGCGCCGCCCCGGCACGCCCCTTTTGCGCCAGCGGATAACCGTCGAAGGTGGTGGCAACCGACCAGGGCTCACCCGGTATGTTGAACAGAATCGAGGTAATGGCGCCGCCGAACAAGGCGCCCCAGTAAATGCACGAGAGCATGATGATGGCCGAAGTCGGCGACATGCTGAAGGTGAGCGGCAGCAGGATGGCGACACCGTTGGCACCGCCCAGCCCCGGCAACACGCCGATGATCACGCCGAGCACCACGCCGACGAACATTAACAGCACATTGAATGGCGACAGCGCAACGCTGAAGCCGTGCATCAGGGAATTGATTTCATCCATGGTCGGTCCTCAGTTCAGGCCGAGAACGGCTTCAAGCGGGCCCTTGGGCAGGGGCACCTTGAACCATATTTCGAACATCAGGAAAAACACAAGGTTGACGCCAAGCGCCACCGGCACGATTTTCAACCAGGCATATTTGCCCAGCCACCACATGAAGAACGCGATGTAAATCACTGATGCGACATAAATGCCCAAAAACACGATCAGCCCGACATAAACAGTCGTCGGCACCAGCACCGACATCACCAGTTTGAGCTGGCCGCGAGATACGAAAGACTCCGCGTTACTGGTGCGAAAAGCGCGTAACAAGGTCACCGCGCTGGAAAAGCAGATCAGCAATCCGATGTAGAAGGGAAAGTAACCGGCCTTGGGACCCTCATCGCCCCAGGTGATGCCCAGACGAAGGCTGTCGGTGATAACAACGGCACCAAACAAAAGAATGATGGCCGCAACGGCAATCTCGACCGACTTGTGTGATGCCGCGGGTTGGTCCGTGGCCTGGTCTTTCTGCTCTTCCATTCGTCCCCCTGCATCCGGTCTAGGTGCCGGCATGTTCAGAATTGACAGTCGCCGGGGCAAGCCGGCGATGTCAGGATGTCAGTTGCCCGCCAGGAAACCGGCGGACTTCATCAGCATCAGGTGCCGTGCCTCTTCCTTGGCCACCCAGTCGGCGTAGGGCTTGCCGTTGATGTAGGTGGTATTGAACGCGCCCCGCTCCATGAATTCCTTCCACTCGGGCGTGTCGTGCACCTTCTTGAGCAAATCAATATAGAACTGGACCTGATCAGCCGTGACCCCGCCTGCCATGAAAATACCGCGCAACATCAAATACTCGATGTCGAGTCCCGATTGCTTGCAGGTCGGAATGTCACCCCAGGACATGTCCTTGGTGACTTTTTCCTTGTAAGGCAGGCGCACGTTGTCAAATACACACAATGGGCGCAACTTGCCCGCGCGCCATTGCGCCACCGCCTCGATCGGGTTGTTCACGGTCGAATCAACGTGCTTGCCCACGAGTTGGACCGCGACATCACCACCGCCACGGAACGGGACATAGATGAATTTCGTACCGGTCTGCTTTTCAAGCGCGACGGTAATGATCTGGTCTTCCTGTTTCGAACCGGTGCCGGCCATTTTCATCTTGTTCGGGCCGGCTTTTTTTACCGCGTCGATATACTCCTTGGCGGTCTTGTAGGGCGACTCGGCGTTGACCCAGAGCACGAACTGGTCAAGCGCCATCATCTGTACCGGCGTCAGGTCGCGCCAATTGAACGGCACGCCTGTCGCCAGCGGCGTGGTGAACAGGTTGGACAGGGTGATGATGATCTTGTGCGGGTCGCCCTTGGCGCCCTTGACCTCAAGAAAACCTTCCGCGCCGGCACCACCGCCTTTGTTGAGCACCACCATGGGCTGGTTCATCAGCTTGTTCTTGGCGACAATCCCCTGGATAAAGCGCGCCATCTGGTCGGCACCGCCGCCGGTGCCGGCGGGTACGATGAACTCTACCGTTTTGGTCGGCTCCCACGCACCGACACTACCGGCTCCGAGAAGCGCCAGAATGCCCGTTGCAATGACGCAGATATTGCGCCGTACGAAACGATTGCTGGTATGCATAATCCTTCTCCTTGGGTATTGGGTATCGTGCTGACATGCGCGAATGCAATGTAGACACCGTTCGGATTAGGGCTGCCGCAAGACTCAAACGTTCCTTTCGCGACGCCGGACTTCATTACCGTGTCATCATCCCACCTGAATCGAGGGCATTGTGTAGCGCCGCTGCGTCAAAACACTTGACCTGCGTCAACAAATCCAATATGCGGGCGTCATGCCCCGGGCTTGGCTTCGGCTGACTCTTCCACCGCCATCGCGGCCAGCCGTTTTTTTGCCAGCAGCTTTCCGGCGACCAGCACGATGGCAACGCCCGCGACCGCAGCAACCTCGTGCAGAATCGGCATATTGGCGTCAACCCAGCCCTTGACTGCAGGATCGCTCACCGCCATTTCGCCCGCAACGTAACCGAGCAGGCCGCCACCGATAGTGATGATGATGGGGAAACGCTCCATCAGCTTGAGCAGCATCGTCGCTCCGAAAATCACCATTGGAATACTTATGGCAAGCCCTATCACCAGCAACGACACGCTGCCCTTGGCCGCAGCGGCCACGCCGATGACGTTATCCAGACTCATCACCAGATCTGCGATGAGGATGGTCTTGATGGCTGCCATAAGATTGCTATGCGATTCGATGTTCTCGTCACCATCGTCCGGCAACAGCAACTGGATACCGATCCAGATTAGCAGCACCGCACCGATCAGCTTCAGATAAGGGAATGTAAGCAGCGCGACGGCAAACAAGGTCAGTACGATGCGCATTCCGATCGCTGCGCCGGCCCCCCAGGCGATTGCCTTTTTTTGCTGATGCGCCGGCAGGGAGCGCGCAGCCAACGCGATGACGACGGCGTTGTCACCGGACAACACAATGTTGATCCCGATGATTTGCAGCAAAGGAATCCAGAACTGCTGTGGCGAGAGAAAGAAGTCCATTTTGTCTTTAGGCCCGGATGATTTTGAAAGGTGCAAATGTGGCGAGCATTGTACACGCCGGCTCGGTGCGGTCTATCGCGCTGAGTCGCT
The DNA here is from genome assembly GCA_945906975.1 of Bordetella parapertussis. Next base: position 23,463 of record CAMDRY010000008.1, read on the forward strand.
TATTCTTGCATTCAAAGGAAGCCGCCCCCGCTAAACCGAAGCCACTTTCCTCACGTGATCAAGTATCTCACCCGGCCTGGTAAGCCACGCGCATCCATCGGACACAATATGCTGCAGCGCACGACGCAACTCGTGCAAACGATGCGGCTGACCGACGATATAAGGGTGGAGGGCAACGCCCATCACCAGCGGCTGGCGCTCGCTCTGTGCCTTCATTTCATCGTAACAGCCAATGATCATGTCGGAAAATTCCGTCGCCGAATTCTGTCTCGCGATAATGGCAGGTATATCGTTAATCTCCTGCGGATAGGGCATGGACCAGAACTCTCCGCCCCGCGTTAAAAACGGCAGCGGTTGATCGTCGTGACACCAATTGAGCGTGTAGTCAAATCCCGCATCCTTGAGCATGTCGGGCGTAGAACGAGACTCGGCAATCCACGGCGACAACCAACCGCGCGGCTTTTTGCCCTCCTCCTTCTCGATGCGCGCCATGCAGGCGCGGATCAGCGCCGCCTCTTCGGCTTCGCTCATGTCGCTCTGGCGTTCCGAGTTGGTATGGCCGTGACCGACCACCTCGTCACCACGCAGCCGGTGCGCCGCCATCAACTCCGGGCAGTAATCATAGATTGCCGTGTTCGCCAACACAGCCACCGGCAGACGCAGCGCGTCAAACAGCTCGAGCAGCCGCCAGGCGCCGACGCGATTGCCGTAATCGCGCCAGGCGTAATTGAGCACATCGGGTTCCGCACTAGGGGCAAGCTTGGCACCGAGTCCCTGAGCAAACGAAAAATGCTCGAGGTTCACCCCGATATAAACCGCGAGTCGCCGGCCCTCTGGCCAGCTATAGTCGGGGCGCTGGGAAATTCCCGAATAAGGGTAGCGGGCGTGCGTGGGAAGTTGGCTCATTGGCGACCTGTGTGCGCGTTCTGGAACGACATCTTACCAGCCTGAAATCGCCCGGGCTTACGCACACCCATGCCTGAAAACCCGCGCCAGTCGGGCGTTTTCAGCCACCCCCTTGAAGACTTCCCGGCGCAGCGCGCATCACTCCGGGCAAATGCGTAGGTAATGCCGCCCCGTCTTGGAGGCGACCAAGGCCGCCGCCTTGGCGTCGAACTCGCGAAAATGCGCCGTCAGGCGATGGGCATCGTAGGCGGCCCTGTCGTCGTACAGTTCGTACAGGAAAATATGTGCCGGATCATCTGCGACCACCGACACATCAAACTGGCGGCAGCCGGGCTAATTGGCAAGCGAAGCCTTCGCGTTCTTCAGCATCGCGATGCGAAACACCTC
>CAMDRY010000009.1 GCA_945906975.1 Bordetella parapertussis
TCCCCATGGCTGGCGCGACTCGGGCTCGGACGCCTGCCCGGTGATACGACGATCCGCATGCGCGGGCGCCTTTACTCGCTGCCCTTCACCTCCACCATCCTGCTTTCGCTGTTGCTCGCACTGTTAAGCCACCTTATCTGAGCAGGCAACGCGCAGGTTAACGCGGCATAAGCCCGCACACAAAAGAAAACGCCGGATCCTGATACAGGATCCGGCGAAGCTTTAGACAAGAAACGGGCGGCTTTACTGCGCCTTGGGTGCCTCGCCTTTGGCTGGATTTGCCGGCGCGGCACCCGGCCCTTTGTCGCCGTGGCGATGACGCTCGGCCATGCGCGCCTGCATGTGGCTGCGAATTTCGTCCTGCGTGATCTTGCCATCCTTGTTCGCGTCGATGGCATCAAACTCTTTTGCCATGCGCGGATTGGATTTCTCTGCCTCGGCCTTGCTGAGCACACCATCGCCATTGACATCGGCTTTCTTGAACTGCTCCTCAAAGCGCTTTTTGCCCTGCTCACGACTGCCGCCCGGCTTGGCGTCGCCGCCGGAACCACCCTTGCCCTGATGGTGCTCGGCCATGCGTGCCTGCCTACGCACCCGGATCTCGTCCTGCGTCAGCTTGCCGTCCTTGTTCGTGTCTATGGCGTCGAAATCCTTGGCCAGGCGCGGCATGGATTTTTCCGCTTCCGCCTTGCTAAGCGCGCCATCACCGTCGGCATCGGCCTTCTTGAAGTCGGCATCAAAGCGCTGTTTCATTTCGGCGCGCCGCTTTTCCATTTGATCGCCCCGCTCGGCCGAAGCGCCGCCGCGACGCTCCTCGTTGGCGGCAGGGGGCGTCTGCGCCCACGCCGCCGCGGTTAGCGAAAGAAAAGAAATGACAATTGCGGTGCGTTTCGCCATGCGTTTCATGATGACTCCTTGACTTGATAGGTGCGTTGACATGGCTGCATCATAGTCTGCGCGGATCAGCACAACACAAGCTGTAACGGAGTTTTACATTTATTACAGTCTGTAATGCCCGCCTCAGTCCTGCACGCGGTTCACCAGGCCCCGCCGCGAAAGAATCTCGCTGGCAATGATGATGCGCTGCATCTCCGAAGAGCCCTCGGTGATAGTGCGGCTGCGTGCATCGCGAAACATCAGTTCAAGCGGCAACTCGCGCGACAAGCCCATGCCGCCGTGGATCTGGATGGCGCGATCCATCACGCGCACGAGCATTTCATCGGCATAAAGTTTCACCGCCGAAGCTTCGAAGTGGTAATCGAGGCCCTGATCCGCCTTCCAGGCAGCGTGATAAGTCATCATGCGCGCGGCGTGCAGTTCAACCGTGGAATCGGCAATCATCCACTGGATGGACTGGCGTTTGGCCAGCGCCTCGCCGAAGGTCTTGCGCTCGTTGGCATGGCTGATCGCCAGTTCGAGCGCACGCTCCGCGCGCCCTATCGCCTTCGGGCCGTGGATTAGGCGGCCCATATCGAGAAAGCCGCGCGCGAGATCCCATCCGCCGCCCACCTCGCCGACTACCTGGCCGGCCGGCAGCAGCACATCTTCGAATACCAGTTCCCACGGGCGATCGGGCGACATCAACTCGAAACTCTGGCCGAGACTCACGCCGGGCGTATCGCGATCAACAAGAAAGCAAGTCACCTCGACGCCCTTGGGCCCTTGCCCGGTGCGCGCGAACAACTGGATGAAATCGGCCTTGTCGGCGCCGGTGATAAAAATCTTGCTCCCGTTGATGCGGTAGCGATCCCCCTCAAGCACGGCGCTCGTGCGCATCTGCGAGGGGTCCGATCCGCCGTTGGACTCGGTCAGGGCGAAGCAGGTGCGCTTTTCACCGCGAATCACCGGCCACAGGTATTGCTGCTGTTGCTCCGCATTGCAGCGGAATAACACCGGGCCAAGATAAGGCGTGAACACCGTCGGCGCGCGAAACGACGGCACATTGCACTTGGCCAGCTCCTCGAACACCAGGCACATGCCCAGCGCGCTGATACCGCCGCCGCCGTACTCCTCCGGCAGGTCGAATATCCAGAAGCCAAGTTCCTTGGCCCTGTCCTGTAAGCGCTTGCGTACATCGTCGGGGATGTCGGGCTGGTCGGCGTATTGCGCCTCCAGCGGCATCAACTCCTCGCCAACGAAACGCCGCGCCGAATCGCGCAACATGCGCAGCTCTTGCGGGATCGAAAAATCCATTTCAGTCGCTGTCTCAGTCCAACTTGACGTTGACGTTCTTGACACGCACGGCGTAATCGGCGCGATCGGTTTTGAGGAATTCGGCGAACTGGTCTGGGCTGCCGCTCATCAGCAGCGTGTAGCCGTCCGCCGGGAAACGGGCAACCATTTCCGCGCCAAGATGCCCACCGACGCCGGGCTTGTTGTCGACAATGACCGGCTGCCCGAGCGCCGGTGATAGGCGTTCAGCGATCAGCCGCGCCACAATGTCTGCCGCGCCGCCGGCGCCGGACGAGGCGATGATTTTTACCGGCTTGGCCGGCCACGTTTGTGCCAACGCAGGTGCCGGCGCGAGCAGCAGCGATGACAGGGCCAGGGCACAGACGGATGCGGTCGTGATGTATTTCATTCCAGTCTCCATATTCCTGTGGGGCGAACCTAGATAATTCCCGCCGCCCGCAACGCGTCAATGCGTTCTTGCTCAAAACCGAACTGCGCAAGAACACTGTCCGTATGCTCACCCAGCGAAGGTGGTGGTGAAAAATTGCTGCGGTTGTCGCCATCGTAACGGATGGCGCGGTGCGCGGCCTTGAGCTTGCCATGTTCGGGATGGTTCATCTCATAAAACAAATCGAGATGCTTCACCTGCGGATCGTCGGCTAATTCTTCATGGCGGCGCTCGGGCGCGAAAGGCACGTCCTCGCGCTCAAGCAGCGGCAGCCACTCATCGCGGTTGCGCACGGCGAAGGTTTGCGCCAGCTCCCTAGCCAGGTCTTCGTAATGTTGTATCCGCTCCAGTCGCCCGGGATATTTTTCCAGCAGATCTTCGCGGCCAATGGCGCGGACCAAGCCCTGCCAGAACTTGTCCGGCGAGGACATATGCAGGCCGATACGCTTGCCGTCCTTGCAGGTGACGATATAGGACTGCGAAGCCGCGGCCCGTGAGAACAAAGAGGGCGCCTCGCCGGTGGCGAACATTTGCCCCAGCGGCTCGGTGGCCATCGCAATGGTGGCTTCGAGCATGCTCACCTCCACCTTGCGTCCGCGACCGGTGCGCTCGCGCTCGACCAGCGCGCCCAGAATACCCATGCAGCCAAACACGCCGGTGAAAGCGTCGGATACCGCCGGGCCGGAAATGCGCGCATCCTCGCCCTGGTGAAACATCGACAACCAACCCGAGGCGGTCTGTCCGACGTTGTCATAGGCCGGGCGCTCGGCATAGGGACCGCTTGAACCAAAGCCGGTGATGGCGCAATAGACCAGGCGCGGATTGATCCCCTGCAACCTTTCCGCACCCACGCCTATCTTGTCCTCCACCCCTGGCCGGACATTGATCAGCAACACATCGGCCTCGGCGACGAGCGTATCGAACACGTCTTGGCCCGCGGGCTTGGCATAGTCGAGCGTGATACTGCGCTTATTGCGGTTGTGGCCCTGAAAGTGAGGGCTGTAGAGTCCCCCTTTGAAAGCGCGAAACGGGTCGCCGGCGCCAGGCCGTTCCACCTTGATGACATCGGCGCCAAGCTCACCGAGCAACATGGCCGCATACGGTGCGGTGATGAAATTGCCCAAATCGAGCACGCGTATGCCTTCGAGAACTTTCATTTTCCCTCCTCGGCACTACGCAGGAAGGCGAGCGTCCGCGCATGCGCATCACGAATCGTGTCGGGTTCGCCTCGCGTGTAAAACCCGTGGTCAGCCTCGGCATAGGTATGGATGGCGACGCGCCCATCGGCTTTGACTGCTTCGGCAATCTGGGCAACCGCGGCGGCCGGCGCGTACTGGTCCCGCCCGCCAAAATGCATCAGCAACGGGCAGCGCAGCGTGGCCGCCTCAGCGAGGTTTTTTTCTATGCCCACCCCATAAAAGGATACGGCGGCATCAACGTCGAGTCGCGCCGCAGCGAGGTAGGCAAGCTTGCCGCCAAGGCACATGCCGGCAACGAAAACACGTCCGTTAAAGCCCGGGAGGGCGCGCACCTGCGCGGCGACCCGGCCGATATCCTCCACACCCAAATCCTCGCTGAATTGCTTGAGGAAACCAAACGCGCGCTGCATATCTTCCTTGGAATGCGAAAGTTCCACTCCGGGCTCCAGGCGCCAGAAAAGATCGGGCGCGACGGCCAGGTAACCCTCCGCGGCGAAGCGGTCGGCCACCGCGCGTATGGCTTTGGTGATTCCGAAAATTTCCTGCAGCACGATAATGACGTGACCGTTGGGCTGGGCAGGTTCGCTTACATAGGCGCTGAATGTCGCACCATTTCCCGCATCGATGTGTTCGGTTCTGACGTTCATGATTTTCTTTCCGGACTGGTTTTCAAGGCTGGTAATTGCCGTTGAGTATTTCGCGGGCGATGGAATTGCGATGGATTTCCGTGGTGCCGTAGCCAATCGACATGCCGCGCACATCGCGGAAATGGCGCTCGTAGGGATACGCCTCCGACAGGCCGCAGGCGCCGGCGAGCTGGATGGCCTGGTTGGTGACGCGCACGGCCATTTCATTGATATACGTCTTGGTCACCGAGGTGCCGACAATGCTGCCCTGCCCGCTGTCGACACGGGTCGCCGCACGGTAGAGCAGCGCGCGCGCCGCCTCGATATCAATGGCCATGTCGGCAAGCTTCCACTGCAGGCCCTGGTTGTCGGCAAGCGGCCGGCCGAACTGGTTGCGATCCTTGACGTGCGCCACGACGCTGTTAAAGGCGGCCTCGGCCACGCCAAGACAGATCGGCGGATTGCCGGTGATGCGGTCCGCATCCAGGACCCTGAGCAAATCGCGCATACGGCCCGCGGGCAACAACAGGTTTGCCGCCGGAATGCGGCAATCCTGGAAAACCAACTCGGCCATGCCGGTGCCGCGCAAGCCCAGCAGATCGATGTGCTTGCCAATGGTGAAGCCCGGTGTGTCGCGCTCGATGAGCAAGGCGCCCACGCCACGCATGCCCGGTGCCGCATCAAGGCGCACCAGCACCAGAAACAGGTCCGAAACCTGCGCGCCGGTGCACCACAATTTGCTGCCGTTGACGACATAGTGATCACCATCGAGCACCGCCCTCGTCTGTACGTTACCCACGTCCGAACCGGCGTTAGGCTCGGACATGCTCCAGGCCGCCAGCAGTTCACCCTTGGCGAAACGCGGCAGGTAGCGCGCTTTTTGTTCCGGGCTGCCAATTTCCAGGATCGCCCTCGGCGTCGCGCAGTCGGTGCACGAAAAAAGAATGGCGGTGTTGGCACATGCTCGTGCAAGCTCCTCCACGATCAGCACGGTTTCAAGCAGGCCGAGCTCGCTGCCGCCGTGGGCCTCGGGCATGAACACGCCGGTGTAGCCGTGCTGGGCAAGGATCCTGATATTTTTGATCGGCGGCTTGTATTCGCGATCCGCTACGGCGGCGCCAGGCGCGAAATGTTCCGCCGCAAGCGCCCGCACCGTATCGCGAATCAGGCGTTGTTGTTCATTGAGTTCAAACATGGCGGTCATGGATTGAAACGCTCCAAAAATAGTTGTTCACCGAGCCCGGGCCACGCACCTACTCACCTACTCACCTACTCACCCTTGGCACCGGTGGTTTTGATGATGCGGGTATAGGTTCCGGCTTCCCTTTTCATGAAAGCGGCGAACTCACCGGGCGTCGAGGGCGCCGCTTCCACGCCCAGCGCCGCGAGACGCGCGCGCACGTCAGGCTGATTGAGCGCACGCGCTACCTCGTGGCTCATGCGCGCGACAATGTCTTTTGGCGTTCCGGCGGGAAAGGCAGATCCATACCAAGCCATAAATACAAACTCGGGCAGGCCCGATTCAGACACGGTGGGAATTTCGGGCGCAGCCCCCTGACGCTTGGGGCTGGAAACAGCCAGCCCGGCAAGCTTTCCGGCCTTGATATGCGGCAACCCGGAGGATATTCCGGTAAACATCACATCCACCTGCCCGGCTACGACGTCGGTCACCGCCGGCGCCACCCCCTTATACGGCACATGGGTGAGCTCGGTCCCGGACAAGCTCTTGAACCATTCCATCGCAAGGTAATGCGGCGTGCCGTTGCCGATGGACGCGTAGTTAAGTTTGCCCGGCTGCGCTTTGGCCAGCGCAATCAGGTCACCCACAGACTTGATTTGCAGCGCGGGTTTGGCGATCAACACAAAGGGTACGAACACGAGCTGGCTGACCGGTTCGAAGTCTTTCAGCGAGTCATAAGGCAGCTTGGGGAAGAAATTGGGATTGATGGCATGCGAGTCGGTGATCATGCCAAAGGTGTGGCCATCGGGCGCCGCCTTGGCCAGCATCTCGGTACCAATGATGGTGCTGGCGCCGGGCTTGTTGTCGACCACAACGGCCTGACCCAGGCTCTCGGCCAGCTTGGGCGCGATGAGCCTCGCCACGATGTCTGTCCCCCCGCCTGGCGGGTAGGGGACGATAAAGCGTATCGGCTTGGACGGCCAGCTCTGCGCCGCCGCCCCACCCACAGTGACGAACAGGAATGCCACAGCAGAAAAAAACCCGCACACGAACTTGCGAACGCTAACAATCATGATTCACCTCCTCCTTGGTACCACCACACCACGCGGATTTACTTTTTTGTGCGGGCGTACTCGCTGGCCTCTTCTTCGGCACGCATCCAGATTTCCTTGGCGATAGGCTCGCTCTGCTCTTCTACTAGGTGCCCCACCAAGCCAACCGCGCGCCCGATCACGGCGATGCCGCGCGCGGCTTTCCAGGATATGCCCAGCTCGCAGCAAATGGCGCCGATGGCACCTGTCGCATTAATCGGCAAAGGCCTCTTATAGACGCGCTCAGCCTCGGCGGCGATGGCCTCCATCAGTGCAATGTAACGGCCGCGCAGGCCATTCTCGCCGGCGATCTCGAACAAGCGCGGCGCGCGCGGGTCGACCGGTTTGTGCAGGTTATGTCCGATGCCGGGGAGGATGGCGCCGCGCGCCTTATGATCAGCGACGATGCGCGCCGCAACCGGCGCAAGGTCGGCGGCAGCATCGACGGGCAGAGACTCGTGCAGAATGCGCGCCGCACCCTCCGCCGTTCCAGCGAAGGTCGTGCCCATCCCGCACAGGCCGGCGGCCACGGCCGCCTGCAAAGACTCGGGCGCACCCATATAGATGAGCCGGCTGGCAATGGCCATGGGCGTCAGGCCGTGCTCAACGAGCGTGACGAGTATGGCGTTAAAGACCGTCGATTGCTGCGGTGTGGGCAGCTTGCCGAGAATCTCCAGGAAAGCCATATCACCGAGATTGAGCTTGCCGAGAATCTCGCCGGGAAGATCCAGGCCCTTCACGGTAATGCGGTCGGTTGTGCTCCAGCCCATTGCGCTTTTCAGCGGTACCGGCGTTCTTGCCATGCTGCCCTCTCCTTGGTTACTTGGTTACTTAGTTTCTTGGTTTCTTGGTTTCTTGGTTTATTCACCGCCTGCGGTTTCGGCGGCGGTCTGTTTTCGCGTGTCGCTTGTTCGCCACGATATTCCTGCGGCCTTGCTGCATTTGACCAGCAACCCTGAACAATAGAAACTGCAGCTTAATTTGTCCAATTGATATTAGCCATGAAAAGTATGTGAAATATGAATATCCAAACTTTCGATCTCAACCTGTTGCTGGCCTTTGACGCGCTCCTGCGCGAGCGCAACGTCACGCGCGCCGGCGCGCGTATCGGCCTGTCGCAGCCCTCCATGAGCAACGCGCTAACCCGGCTGCGCAAGCTTTGCGATGACCCGCTGTTTGTGCGCACCCGGGCGGGCATGGAACCGACACCGCTGGCGCAAAAGCTCGCCGGACCCGTGCAACAAGGGCTAGAGACGCTGAAAATAGGACTGGAGCAGCCCTTCGGTTTCGATCCGGCCAAATCAGCTCGCACGTTCAGGCTGGTCATGTCGGATATCGCGGAAATCACCGTCCTGCCACGCCTCATGGCCGCCCTGAAGCAGGCGGCGCCGGAGGTGAACATCGTTGCCACGCAGGTCCCGCGCGAAAGGTTTCGTTCGGTACTCGAAAACGGCGAAGCCGACCTGGCACTTGGCAATCTGCCGGAACTAAAAAGCGGCTTTTACCAGCAGCGCCTGTTTCAGGACCACTACGTTTGCCTCGCCCGCCGCGATCATCCCGACATCGGCGAGCGGCTCAGCCTGCGCCAGTATCTGCAAGGTTCCCACGTCCAGGTCAGCACCAGCGTGGGCGACACCATGATCGATCGCGAACTGACAAAACGCGGTTTGCAAAGGCGCATCGCACTACAGGTACCGCATTTTTTGGTGGTTACGGTCATCGTGATGAGCTGCGACCTGCTGGTCACCATTCCGTACACGGTGGTGAGTCTGTTGCGCGCCATGGAACGCGTGAAAGTGATGAAACTGCCCTTTCGTATTCCGGACGCTAACGTGCGGCAGTTCTGGCACCAGCGTTATCACCACGATCCGGCCAACCGCTGGCTGCGCCGGTTGATCGCGGAAGTCTTTTTGGACGTAACTAGGACAGGCGCGGGCGCGGCTCACCGGGTGAGCCTAGACACATAGACGCCTAGGCGCATAGGCGCATAAGCGCATAGACACATAAACACATAGAACTCCAGACCGCCAGTCACGAAGTGCTAGGGTTTGCCGCCCCTCGCCTCCTGCCTGGCACGCAAATAAGCACGCAGCTCTTCGCGTGAAATGCCCCCGTCGCGATTGATGTCGATCGCGTCAAACCGCCCAACCGCACGCGGCATGCCGGTTCGGACTTCATTGCGACTGAGGAACCCGTCGGCATTGCTATCGGCGCGCGCAAACTGCTCTTCCAGGCCGTCCTTTGTGCGTGTGCGCCTGGCGTCATTTTGAACGCCACCGCCCTTGCTCCAGGCACGCAATTCATCAGGTGTGATCTGGCCGTCTCGATTGGCGTCAATGCGGTCAAATTCCGCCGCCAGTGCCGGCGAGGCCCGCGCCTCGGCACGCGAGATCATGCCGTTGCCATCGGCGTCTATTGTTTGCAGCAACTTACCGACGCGGCTGCCCGTTGCAGCCGCCAGCAGATCCGGTGCGAACAAAAACAGTAGCGGCAGCCAATGTTGCGGCCGGGGGCGGTTTCGTTGGGACATGCCCCAATAACGGCGGGACTCCGCGCGCGTTGACCACCCTAACGGGTCGCGCGCGCCAGACCCAGGTACAAACCGGCCTGCTTGATGTTGGCCCGAGACTTCAGCCTTGTCTCGAGTTCGCCAAGCTTCTCGCGCATCGCCGCCCCGACAAACATTTGCGGGCCGGACGCGTCGAGTTTTTCGGCGCGCTCGCGCGTGGCGATGCTGCGCTTGGCCATGTCAAATGCATCGATGAAGGACAGGCTGCGGCGCAAGGCCTCGTGAAAATAGGCGCGGCCGAAATAGGTGAAATCCTCCTCGTTGGCACAACCGAAAGATTGGCGGTCTGCCGCGGCGGCGGTGACGATCAGGGTGTTTTCATCTTTGAGCGGCTCGATGAAACCGCCGGAGTAACAGGCCGAAATAACCAGCACCTTCCACTTGATTCCGCTCTCGGCCAGTATGCGTGACAGTGCCGCGGGCTTCAGCTGCGCCAGCTCCAGCGGCGGCAGCTCGAAAGCGAGTTCATGCTGTTCGGTGCCATGCGTACTGATGTAGAGCAGCAGCACATCTTCATCAGGATTCATCATGGCTGCCATGCGCGACAACGCCAGGCGCAAATGCGTGATGGTGGCGATAGGTATTTCGCCCAGCGTTTGCGGATTATTCGACAACAGGATGTTGCGACCGGCGGTGTCAAAGCGCTCGGCGAGCAAATGGTCGACAACCGCCAGTTCACGTGCAAACACATCCTGCGTGCCAAAGGGCGCCAGACCGAGAAAATAAAGGTCCGTCACACCAGGGCGGTCGGGTTCGAGCGCGTCAAGTTGATCGATCAGTAAGGGCGTTTGCGCGTGAAACATCTGCTCCTGCGTAATGGCTGCGACAGCCCCCCCATCGTCGCCGCCCGAAGGCCGGGCCTGCCACAAGTCCGCACGAGGCAGCGCGAACACAAACGCGGCGAGCAGCCCGGTGAGAAGCCCGCCCGCGACCATGGCACGCGGCCAGCTCCACCAGACTAGCAGCGCAACGACGCGGAAAATCACCGCCAAGGACCAGGCGAGGTAGATGTAGTAGAGGGCGGCTGACATCGCCGGCGGCAGGGCCTGCCACAACAGGGCGACCTGCAGCACCGTTCCGAACACCTCGAACACGGCGTCGGACGCGATCAGCAGCAAGGCAAGGGCCAGCATCAACTCGCGCCGACCGTAAATGTGTGCAATGACAAGGCAGACGAGCAGCGTCAGCGGTACCTGCAGCAGCGGCGCCGTCAACGCCGCCGGGTTCAACGCACCGGAAAAACCAAACCGCAACATGCCGACGACCAGCCACACCAGCAGGTTGAAAACGAACAGCACCGTATAGTCTTCAGGTGAGATGCGAAAGTCGAGCACCCTCACCTTGAGGAACAGCGCCAGACGAATACCGGCGACAACATTTTGTTTAAGCCGGCGCAACAGCCGGACGAAAAAGACGCGCACCCTAGACTCCCGCCGCCATGCAGCCGGCGCCGCCGAGGGCGGCATCGACGGCGGCAAGGCGCGCCGCCTGAACGCGGATTGGGATATCTGTCGCAGCGCCGGACTTTGCAATCGCGCCGGCATCGACAGCGGATGCGGCCGCCACGGCGCGTTCAATGCGCGCGCGCGCGGGCCACTTTGACGGCGTGCGATTCGATGTTGCATCAGGGCGCGCCAGCTCGCACTCACAGACGTCAAGCAGGCTGCCAAATCGCTCCGGTCGCCGGAACGCGTCACCCGCCTGCATCAAAGTCAAAAGACCGGCGGCATCGGCGGTGCCGGCCGCGGCAATACGCGCTTTCAGATTGGCTCCCAGCACCGCAAGGTCACGGCATTCCCCCGGCGCCCTGACGCGTTGCGCCAGCGCCGGCACCGCATCGCCGGCAAGGCCGATGGCACAACAAGCGAAGCGTGCCGGCAGGGGCAGCTTGCGCCGCACAGCCTGTTCAAGGCCGCGCAATGCGGGCAAGGGATCGGCGGCGTGCGCTGCGGCCTCGGGCAGGATGGCGGCAAACGCGCCCGATTCGGCCAGCACTTCAAACATGCGCAGAGGCGCGTCCTCCATCAAACCTTTGGCCAGTTCCTGCCAGACGCGTTCGGGCACCAGCGCATTGACTTCACCCGAGGCGGCCATGCTGCGCATCAGCGCAAGGGTTTCGGGTGCCATGGCAAAACCAAAGCGCGCGGCAAAGCGCGCACCGCGCAGGATACGCACCGGGTCTTCGGCAAACGCCGCCCCGACATGGCGCAGCACGCCGGCTTTCAAGTCGGCCAGGCCGCCGTAGGGGTCGATCAGTTCGCCATTCGCGTCGCGAGCCATGGCGTTGATGGTGAAATCACGCCGGGAAAGATCCTGCTCCAGTGTGACGTCGGGCGCCGCATAGACTTGGAAACCCTTGTAGCCGGGTGCGGTCTTGCGCTCGGTGCGGGCGAGGGCGTACTCCTCATGGGTTTGCGAATGCAGGAAGACAGGAAAATCCTTGCCCACCGGCATGTAGCCGAGGCGGATCATTTCTTCTGGCGTCGCACCGACCACGACATAGTCGTGGTCTTTTACCGGCAGGCCGAGCAGCCGGTCGCGGACCGCGCCGCCGACCTCGAAAATATTCATGCGGGCGCCGCGATCATGCGACGCGCGTGCGACCGCCGATCACGCCAATCACACATAGGGTTCATCGGCCGACACGAACTCCGTCTCGGCGAGCGCACCGTCCATCCACTGGCGCACGGCGGCGAGCTTGCGCACGGCGTCGCAATAGCGCATGGCCTCTTCCGGCAGGGCAACGGCATAGGTCATGAAGCGCATGACCACCGGCGCGAAGTAGGCGTCGACCGCGCCAAAAGCGCCGAACAACATGTCACCGGCGCTTTCGCTTTGCACACGGCAGGTTTGCCAGAGCGCACAAATACGGTCGATGTCGCGCTGTACTTCGTCGCTCATGCCCTTGCCCGGATGCGATGCGCGGATATTCATCGGCATGGCACCGCGCAGGTTGCGAAAACCGCCGTGCATTTCGGCGCAGGCGGCGCGCGCCAGCTGGCGCGCGCGCGCATCCGCCGGCCACAGGTTTTTTTGCGGATGCAGCTCGGCAAGCGTTTCGCAAATCGCGAGCGAATCCCACACCGGCGCACCATCGATCAGCAGCAGGGGAACCTGGCCGTTCGGGGAGGCATAGGCATCGATGCCGCAGACCTGCGCGTCAGCGGTGAACTTGAGCTGCACCTCCTCAAACGCAATACCCGACTGACGCAGCGCAATCCAGGGCCGCATCGACCAGGACGAGTAGTTTTTGTTGGCGATAACGAGTTGCAGCCGCATGCGCCTGCTATCTCCCGGCGCGAATGCGAAAAAAATTAAACCGCGCGCGCGGCAACACCCCGGCCAAATAGGACGGTGCCACGGCTTCGAGCGCGGTCGGCGCTATGCCGAAGGGCAACGCGGCCGCGCTGACACTGTCGCGCTCCATTGAACGTACGTTATCGAGCGTCAGCGGCGACCCGGGTACCAGGCCCATTACGAAAGCCTGAGCGCCGGAGAGGACCTTGCCCAGCCCGATGATAGGGCGCTCACAGCCGATCACCCGGCCGGTATAGGCGACCAGTTCGCGCAGCGTATAGACGCGCGGCCCGACAAGGTCGTAGATCTTGCCGCGGCTGCTGCGATCGGCGAGGGCAGCCACGAACGCGCGCGCCACATCGCCGACATAGACCGGCTGAAACCGCGCGTTGGGTGAACCCAGGGGCATCACCGGAAAAAGGCGCAGCAGGGTGGCAAAAAGGTTGAGAAAGCCATCTTCGGGCCCGAACACCACCGACGGGCGAAACACGGTCACGGCAAGGCGGTCTTTCGCGGCGAGTACGGCGGCCTCGCCGGCAGCCTTTGAGCGCAGGTATTCGCTGGGCGCATCGTCCGCCGCGCAAAGGGCGCTCATCTGCACGAGGTGCGGCACCCCGGCGGCAAGGCAGGCGGCGACCAATTTTTGGGGCAGCTCAACATGCGCCGAAGCGAAGTCGCGTCCATAAGGCATGCCCGGCCGGCTATGCAGGATGCCGACCAGATTGATCACCGCGTCACAGCCGGCCAAGAGCCTTGCCAGCACCGCCGAATCGCCCACCCCGGCCTCGACCACATCGACTGTGGGCAGGGTAATGAGGTGCTTGGCACGCTCGCGACCGCGCGTGGGGACCAGCACAGTGTGCCCTTGTTCCGCAAGCATGCGAACGATGTGGCGGCCGATAAAGCCGCTACCTCCGACAACACAAATTTTTGCCATAGTTTTACCCGAGAAGATCGGCCCCCCGGGAACTCTCCGGAGTCCTGCGATTTTACTGCGCCTCGTCCGCCTTCAGCGCAAGCGTCTTGTCCGAACTCTGCCGCGCCGGAATGAGACCCAAGCGCGTTTTCAATGAACGGGGCGGGTCGCCAAGCACCGCCGCATAGTAGACCGTATTGATCATGACTTTTTTGACGTAATCGCGCGTCTCATCAAACGGAATGCTCTCGGCGTAGATGGCACCCTCGAGCGCTTGCGCGTCGCGCCAGCGCCGGGCGCGACCCGGTCCGGCGTTATAGGCGGCGGCCGCGAGCACGGGCGAACCGCCCTGGTCGTCAAGGACGTGCTTCAAATAGGCGGTGCCCAGGCGCACGTTGACACCCACATCGGTGACACGCGACGGGCTGAAGTTAGTCATGCCAATTTTGCCGGCCATCCATTTTGCCGTGGTCGGCATCAGTTGCATCAGTCCGGCGGCGCCCACCGAGGACTTGGCCGCGGTGATGAAGCGGCTTTCCTGACGAACCAAGCCCAGCACCCAGGGCTCCTCAAGCCGCAATGCGCGTGCCGACTCGGCAAACACCTGGCGGTGCGGGGCGAGGTAGCGCAGCGAGAAATCATGCTGCGCGAGCGTGCGGTCGGCAGTACTAATGGCGCGGTCCCAGATTTCGAATCTGCGCGCGTGATCAGCGGCCGCGAGCAGGAAGCGGTCATCGGTGCCGCGAATCGCCCACAACCATTCACGCGTCGCTTCGTTGCGCATGTCGAGACGGTACAGGGCGAGCGCCCGTGTCAGACCTGGGTTGGCCGCCGCAGTCGCAACCTCCTCTTTGGTCGGAGCAGCAACCTTGGCCGGACTATTCACGGCCCGACCCAGCTCTTCAGCTGCGAGCCGGCCGTAAAAATGATGTTCATCGGCGACCCGCGCGAATAATTTATGCGCCTCGGGAATGTTACCCAACACGTGATGCGCCCGCCCCTGCCAGTACACCCAGGCCGGGTCATTGCGCTGCAGCGCGTCCATGCGTTGCACCGCCGCCATCACCGCCGCCCAGTTGCCCTGGCGCAAGGCGATGCGCACGTACCACGCCAATTGCTCGTTCGATAGCACCGTGTCGCCTGTCTCACCGTACCAGGCGAGCGCCTCGGGCAGCAACTGCCGCGCGCCGGCAAACGCCAACTGTCCCCAACCGTAAGCGCAATCCTCGGCGGAAAATTTTTCGCGCATCTTGGCATCCCAGTACCCGGCCGCCGCTTGCGGGTCACTTTTAGCGAGCCGAATCAGCGCAAACATCACCAGCTCGCGTGCCGGACGCTTGCTCAGGTTGCCGGGCTTGTCCAGATACCGCAGCGGGGACTGGTTGACAGCGTCAAGTTGCCGCACATCCAGCGCCTCTTCCCGTGGAAGGTACTCGGCGGTGCGCTTGGCCTGCCCCATCTGCCCCGCCTCCACCAGCAGGCGTATGCGCTTCCAGACATCGCCGGCGCTGTAACGGCCGTCGGCCAGCAAGACTTCCGCCAAACCAACGCAAGCTTCGGGTAGCTCCCTCGGCGTGTTCCAGAATCGTCGCACTTCCGCCAGTGCGCTTGCATCCTGTTGCCGCCAGCGGCCGGACAGGCTGTAACAACTGGTGTCGGCATCTTCGTTGACGAGCTGCGGAAACGCGGACTGGAACGCCTCCCACTGTTCGCGCTTGCCAAGCTGCTTGAGCCACTCCCGCCGCAGGTTCTCGGCCAGTAGTGTGCCGGTGTTGCCCGCAAGAAATGCATTTACGTCATCTGGCGATGCGGTTTCAAGCCGCAATTTGAGTTGCCAGTACTCGACCCATGGCACCAGAACATGTCCTTTGGCAAGCGCGGCGGCTTTGTTCAGTTTGGCGGCATCGCCTGCGCGAAACGCATCCCGGGCGAGCACAACGGCTTCTTCAGCACTTGGCTTACGCGGCGCAGCCTCGGCGGCAGGCAGCAACACCACCAGACAGAGTGCTAATATGATTTTATTGAAATGGTGGATGTTCATGATTCTCTTGAAGAATAATACAGCAAATGGCTATTCTAGCGGGGCTTTTCCTTAACAGACGAGTAACGCATGAGCGAAATTCCAGCTGACCCGATCGACCCGATTGATCTTGCCGCATGGCGCAAAGCGCTGCGCAAATCCCTGATCGAGCGCCGCCAGGCCATCGACGCGACCACACTTGCGTCGTGGCGCATCGCCATAGACGCACATATCGAACGCGGCTTCCCCGGCCTGGCAAAAGGCGTGCTCGCGCTGTGCTGGCCATATCGCAACGAATACGATGCCCGACACGTGGCGGCGCGCGCACGCGCGCGCGGTGCGACTACGGCGCTGCCGGTAGTCGTTGCGCCGGCGACACCGCTGATTTTTCGCGAATGGCGGCCCGGCACGACCCTCGCCAAGGGCACGCTGGGCATTCCCTACCCGGTCGACAGTGCCGAACTCACGCCAGACACGGTATTGCTGCCGATGGTCGGATTCGACGCCGCGGGCTATCGACTGGGTTACGGCGGCGGTTTTTTTGACCGCACGCTGGCAGCGATGAAAAAAAAACCGGTGGTCATCGGCGTAATCCACGAGTTCGGCCGCCTGCCCACCATCCACCCGGAACCCTACGACATCCCGATGGACTTTGTTGTCACTGAACGCGGCATTTACCGCCGCGACGACGACACACTGGTTTTTCTGGGTGCGCCGACGCCCGGCACCGCCTCACCGCTCGCCTCACCGGTGTGCTACGCCGGCGAGCTTGACCCGGGCTATTTCGGCGCCGATCAATAGCTCAACTCGCTGGAAAGCCGCATCTGGCAAGCGTTTCCAGCCAAAACGGCCCTCTAACCAAGAAACAGCTTATAGGCCGGATTGGCGCTCTCATCGACATGGGGGTAGCCCAAGGTGTCGAGAAATTTGCGGAACTGCGGCATTTCCTTTTTCGGCACCTGCATGCCGACCAGTACCCGGCCGTTATCGGCGCCATGATTGCGGTAATGAAAGAGGCTGATGTTCCAATCATTGCGCATGCTGGACAGGAACCGCATCAGCGCGCCCGGGCGCTCCGGAAACTCGAAACGGTAGAGCAGTTCTTTGGTTGAAACGTCCTTGCCCCCGGCCTGTGGCGCATGGCCGCCCACCATGTGGCGCACGTGCAACTTGGCCATCTCGTCATCGGAGAGATCGAGCGTTTTCAGGCCGTAGCGCACCAGCGAACGCACCAATTTTGATTTCTCGGCATGATCGCGCACCTGCACGCCGACAAACACATGGGCTTCTTTCGGATGGGCCAGGCGGTAATTGAATTCGGTGATATTACGTGCCCCAAGGGCCGTGCAAAAGCGCTTGAAGCTGCCCGGCTGCTCGGGGATGGTCACCGCCAGAATGGCCTCGCGCCGCTCGCCCACTTCGGCGCGTTCGGCGACAAAGCGCAGGCGGTCGAAGTTGGTGTTGGCGCCGCAAGCGATGGTGACGAGATCCTTGCCGCGCACGCCGGTTTTTTCGACATACACTTTCGCGCCGGCAATGGCCAGCGCGCCGGCCGGCTCAAGAATGGAGCGCGTGTCCTCGAACACATCCTTCATGGCGGCGCAGATCTCGTCGGTGTCGACCAGAATGATGTCATCCACCAGTTCGCGGCAAATGCGAAAAGTTTCCACGCCGACCTGCTTGACCGCGACCCCATCGGCAAACAAACCGACATGGTCCAGCGCAATGCGCCGGCCGGCCTTTAGCGAGCGCGACATGGCATCCGAGTCCACGGGTTGCACGCCAATCACCTTGATGCCCGGTTGCAGACGCTTGACGTAGGAGGCGATGCCCGAAATCAGTCCGCCGCCGCCGATGGCGACAAAAATAGCGTGAATCGGCCGTTTAGTCTGGCGCAGGATTTCCATGCCAACGGTGCCCTGCCCGGCGATCACGTCGGGGTCGTCGTAGGGATGTACGAAGGTCAGCTTGCTGCGTTTTTCGAGCTTTCGCGCGTGCTCGTAGGCGTCGGAATAGGAGTCCCCGACCAGCACCACTTCAGCGCCACGGCCGGCTACGGCATCGACCTTGATGCGCGGCGTAGTGACCGGCATCACGATCACCGCACGACAGCCAAGCTTTTGCGCCGCCAGCGCCACGCCCTGGGCGTGATTGCCGGCAGAGGCGGCGATCACACCGCGCTTGAGCACGGGCGTCGGCAGCAAAACCATCTTGTTATAGGCGCCGCGCAGCTTGAACGAGAACACCGGCTGCATATCCTCGCGCTTCAGCATGACGTTGTTGCCAAGACGCGCCGACAGGTTGGGCGCAAAATCGAGCGGTGTTTCAATGGCCACGTCATAAACGCGGGCATTGAGGATTTTTTCAAGATAGTCGGTAGGCATGGTGTCTTATTTACGGCGGCGCTTCGCGGAAATGCACAAATACATCCCGGGCGCCAGGCCAGCTACTCTACACGAGCGACCCGTTTCGTTCTATTGTTACGCCATGCGCGAAAGATTGCAGCGACAGAACAGCAAGCCACGGCGCGCACGCACTGCAACCGATTACGGCGCGACCGACAAGGTTGTCGCCCGCGCCGGCACAGCGTTGCACCGGCAAAGGCACTCAACTTGCTGTTAGACTCGTCGCCTTTTTAATCGTGTTCCTGAAGACCTATTGGAGTGGCGATGACTGAAGCGGTTGTTCGCACTATTCGGATCAATTACGAAGTGATCGGGCATTCCGGGCCCTGGATCGCCCTCACCCCGGGCAGCCGACGCGCCTATGGTGAGTTGGTTAATCTGGCCCGGGAAATCGCGGCATCCGGGTATCGGGTTTTGCTGCATGACCGCCGTAATTGCGGTGCATCTGAAGTTGCCTTTGACGGATCCGCTTCGGAGCATGAAGTGTGGGCCGACGACCTTTATGAATTGGGGCGGCAGCTTGGTGCGGATCGTCTGGTCGTTGGCGGCTCTTCCGCAGGAGCGCGCCTTGCAATTTTGTTCGCGATAAGACATCCCGATGCACTGCGCGGGCTTTTGCTGTGGCGTTTGACCGGCGGCCAGGAAGCAGTCGACAAACTGGCGGAGAACTACTACGGACAATTCATCAAGCTCGCAAACACGGGGGGCATGGCTGCCATCTGTGAAAGCGAGCACTTCAAGGAGTGCATCGCATCCAGGCCCGCCAACCACGAGCGGCTGATGGCAAATGATCTGGGGCAATTTATCAAAGTCATGAGCTTTTGGCGTGAGCGTTTTCTGGAATCGGCACGGCTGCCCATTGTCGGGGCGAGCGAGGCCGATTTGAGATCCATCGTCGCACCGGCCTGCCTCATTGCCGGCAATGACATCATCCACACGCCGGTTACCGCCCGCAAAGCGGCCGGCCTCATCCCCGACTGCGAACTTCACGATGATGTGGTGCGCAAACGCGCGGACGACCAGTTGCTCGAGGAATGGGATCGCAAGGAGTGGCGCGATGCGGAACCGCGCATCGCGCAGATTTTCACTGCATTTTTACAGAACAAGCAAATCCGTTAATCTCGCCCCACCGACTGAAGGAATCGAAAATGAGTTTAAAAATTCGCCGCGTTGTAACCGGACATGATGACCGGGGGCATGCAAAAGTCGAAATTGACGAGATAGCAAAAAATGTGATCTCCAACCGCCCGGGAGCGTCTTCGACCGTCATCTGGGCGACCAAGGGATTCCCGGTAAACAATGACGGATTCGAGGATCCAACGAAATCGTCATTCAAGACCACCGAGGAAAACGGCAGCGTATTTCGCGTTGTGCGCTACGAGCCGGGCGTGACCCCGCGGAACCACCGCACCGACTCAATCGATTACGCCGTGGTGATATCCGGCGAAATTGAAATGGAACTCGATGACGGCGTAATGGCCAAACTGCAGGCAGGCGATCTTTTGGTCCAACGCGGGACCATCCACAACTGGGTCAACCGCGGCAAAGTCGACTGCGTCATCGCTTTTGTGCTGATCAGTGGCCACCCTGTGCGCGTTGCCGACAAGCCTTTAGATGCCATTGGCTAAGCCCCTTCGGGTCAGATGGGCTCGATTTTTGCAGCGCTAACTGCATCTTTCATGCGTCTGACTTCGTTGCGAAAAAACTCCGCGGTATCACGGGCGTTGCGGTTGTCGGGAAAATAGCCGTCGCGCTGCATGATCGCGGCAACCTCCGGCACCTGGAGGGACTCGCGAATGGCGGCATTGAGCTTTTCGACGATGGCATCGGGCGTCTTCCCGGGCGAAAAGAACATACCCCATGAACCCATTGGCTCATAGCCCAGAAGAAGGTCTTTCAACAATGGCACATCCGGCAGAGGGGCGAAGCGCTTGCTGCCGGTAAATGCCAGCGGCCGCACGCGTCCGTCCTTGATCAGACCCATCACCGATGGCGGCGTCACAAACATCACCTGCACGCTGCCGCCGAGCAAACCGGCCATGACTTCAGAGGCGCCCTTGTACGGGATGTGATCGATCAAGATGCCGGCCTTTTGGCTGAACATCTCGGTTGCCAGGTGGAGGATATTCCCGATTCCCGGGGTGCCGTACATCACCGGCTGCTTTTTCGCATGGGCGATGAATTCCGGCACGCTTTTGACCGCAGACTTGGCGTCAACCAGCATGAGCAGGCCATCGAGGATGCCCACAGTGGCCACCGGCTTGAGATCGGTAAGCATGTCAAAGCCGAGCGTTTTATAAATATAAGGTGATGGCGTAATCGATGAGCTGGAAAAAAGCAGGGTATGGCCGTCGGGGCTGGACTGCGTCAGCGCGCGCGCGGCAATCATGCCATTGGCACCCAGCCTGTTCTCTACATAAAACGATTGTCCGAGTGCAGTCGACAGTTGCTGCGCGACCGTGCGCGCCTGGATATCGGGTCCGCTGCCGGCGGCAAAACCGACAATGATCCGTACCGCGCGGTTGGGATATGGCTGCGCAAAAACCGTCGAAGCGGCAAACAAGATAACGACCGCCAACATTGACCTTACTCGGAACATTGCCCACTCTCCTTGCTGCATAAAAATAACCCGCTTAGGGCTGGCGCTTTTTTTCGGCGCGCTCGAGAACCCAAGGATACCCCAGCGCGTCACGAACAGTCTAAACCTACATCAATTCATTTTCGACACCGGTTTGCCGGCATGCGCGCGTGGCCTGTCGAAACCCTGCAAGCGATGGACAGAAAGTGGTCCTTGCGATGACCTGCCCACGCTGCGCAAATAAAGCCAGCAAGCCAGGGCCGCATCTTCACACGAGCAGCCCGTTTCACTCTATTCTCGCGTGATGCTCGAATGGTTCAGCCCGGAAGCCGGCCTATGGTCAATGTTTGCCGCCTCGTTCATCGCGGCCACGCTGGTTCCCCTTTCATCCGAGGCGGTACTGTTTGCGCTACTCAAGCTGCATCCGGATTTGCTCGTCCCGGCGATTGCCGTGGCCACTTTGGGCAACACGCTGGGGGGCATGAGCTCTTATCTGATCGGCCGTTTCATTGCGCAAAAAAACCCGCTGAACCAACTCGCGCGCATGCGCCGTTGGGGTGCGCCGGCAATGATGCTGGCGTGGCTGCCCGTTGTCGGTGACGCGCTGTGTGTGGCGGCCGGATGGCTTAAACTCAACTGGCTTGCGGTGTTGCTGTTCCAAGCGGCGGGACGTCTGGCCCGCTACTGGGCGGTGGCACAGGGCGCGAGCCTGTAAGGGGATACACATGGCAAAGAAACGAAGCGGAAAGGCGCTCAAAAAAGCGCAGTGGGAACGCGGCTACAAGTCACACGGCTACTGGCTGGGAAAGGAAAAGCTCGGCGACGTGCGCCAATCACCCAAAGGCGAGGGGGAGGTCCGCTATCTGTGGCAGGCCGGCAATCGCGCCGGCGAATCAATGACGCTGAACGATGCCAAACGCATGGTGGAATCGCTCACCGAACAAGGCGTCAAACAGCTGGGCTTGTTCGAAGACTAATCCGGGGAGCCACCGCGCCACGCGACGGTTCAGGCCGCAGTCAGCTTGGCGTACTCGAGGGCCAGCCACTTCATCCCGTGGCGGCGAAAGTTGATTTGCACCCTCGCCTCGGCTCCGCGACCCTCGGCGCTAACGATGACGCCCGGCCCGAATTTGGCATGAGCGACATTCTGGCCAATACGCCACGGCGAGTCGTTCGAGGCGCTCGCCACCGACCTTGCCGGGGACGCCGGCCAGGAAAGATCCCTGGCCCGATCGTGCAGCGGCATTCCCACACCAAGGCGGGGTGACAGCCACTTGAGCAACTCCGGCGGGATTTCCTCGAGAAACCGGCTCGCCACATTGTAGCGAGTCTGCCCGTGCAGCAGCCTGGTCTGCGCGAAAGTAAGGTAGAGCCGCTGCCGCGCACGGGTAATGGCGACGTACATCAAGCGGCGCTCTTCCTCAAGCCCGTCGTCGGCTGCGGTGCTTTGCTCGTGCGGGAACAAGCCCTCTTCCAGGCCGGTGATAAACACCGCTTGGAATTCCAGCCCCTTGGCTGAATGCACGGTCATGAGTTGCAGGGCGTCGCTACCCTCGCCGGCCTGGTGCTCCCCGGCCTCGAGCGCGGCATGGGCGAGAAAATTCGCCAACGGGTCTATGCGCTCACGCGTCTCGACCGAAACGGGTTCGGACGCAAGGTCAAAATCAAATTCGGGCTGCGGCGCCCCCTCAGGTGCCGTCTGCGCCACCGGCGCCTGGGCGATAGTATCGACCATGATCGAAGAAAGACCCTCCTCCTGCACGAAGCCGGTCGCCGCATTAACCAGTTCGTTAAGGTTCTCAACGCGGTCTGCGCCGTCTTTTTCTTTTTGGTAATGCACGCGCAGGCCGCTGCGCTCGAGCATATGCTCGACGATTTCCGGCAGCGGCAGGCCCTGCGTCTCGGTACGCAACGAATCGATCAGGCGGGTGAAAGCCGACAATACCGCGCCGGCCTTGCCCTCGAGCGCCGCCACCGCGGCGTAAAGCGACCCGCCATGGGATTTGGCCCTGTCCTGCAGCAATTCGAGCGAGCGGGCACCGATGCCGCGCGTGGGGAAGTTCACCACACGCAAAAAGGCGCCGTCATCTTCCGGGGTCGCCAGCAGGCGCAGGTAGGCGAGCGCGTGCTTGATTTCAAGGCGTTCGAAAAAACGCAGACCGCCATAGACACGATAAGGGATCCCGGCCGAAAACAGCGCGTGCTCGATGATGCGCGACTGCGCGTTGGAGCGGTACAGCAAAGCCATGTCGCGCCGCGCCATGCCGTCGCGGGCCAGCGACTGCACCTCCTCAGCAATCCAGTGCGCCTCGTAGCCGTCGGTCTGCGCCTCATACACGCGAAGCGGTTCGCCATGGCCGGCCGCGGTCCAGAGATTTTTCCCCAGACGTTTGCTGTTGTGAGAAATGAGCGCATTGGCGGCATCAAGGATATGGCCGTGCGAGCGATAGTTTTGTTCCAAGCGGATGATGTTGCCGACGTTAAAGTCGCGTTCGAAGTCAGCCATGTTGCCAACGTTGGCGCCGCGAAACGCGTAAATGGACTGATCGTCGTCACCAACGGCGAAAATCGCATTACCACCGTCCGGACGGTTCGTGCCATGACCGGCCAACAGCTTAAGCCAGCGATATTGCAGGCGGTTGGTGTCCTGGAACTCGTCGACAAGAATGTGGCGAAACCGCGCCTGATAATGCTCGCGCAGGATTTCATTGCGCGACAGCAACTCGAAGCAGCGCAACAGCAACTCGGAGAAGTCCACCGAGCCCTCGCGCTGGCACTGCGCATCGTAGGCCGCGTACAGCTCGACAGCACGCCGGGAAAATTCGTCAAAGACCTCGACTTTGTCGAAGCGGTCCCCGGCCTCCTTGGCCCCGTTTATAAACCACTGCACCTGACGCGGCGGGAAC
Source organism: Bordetella parapertussis (assembly GCA_945906975.1). The sequence continues at coordinate 23,408 of CAMDRY010000009.1, forward strand.
TTGTCCTCATCAACATTCAGCGACTTGAGCACGCGTTTGACCGCCGAAAACTGGTCCTGGGTGTCGAGAATCTGGAAGGTCTGCGGCAGGCCGGCATCGCGGTAATGTGCGCGCAACATGCGATTGCACAGCCCGTGAAAAGTCCCCACCCACATGCCGCGCGTGTTGATCGGCATCATGGCCGACAAGCGCACCAGCATTTCCTTCGCCGCCTTATTGGTGAAGGTGACCGCAAGCAGGCCGCTGGGCGTGATGTTGCCGGTCTGGATCAGCCAGGCGATGCGCGTTGTCAGGACACGCGTCTTGCCAGAGCCGGCGCCAGCCAGAATGAGCGCCGACTGGTTGGGCAGCGTGACAGCCGCGAGTTGCTCGGGATTTAGATTGTCGAGAAGAGGGGGCATTGCTAAAAAGACTGTGGGCGCCAGACAGTTATGACTGTTCACATTCTACCGCAGCGCACCCGCGCAATCGGCGTCCAGCACACAGTAAATCACCGATTTATGCCGCACACAATGATGTAGCCCGCGCGCCAATAGGCTGAAAACCCGTATATGGACCCCTCCTCGTTTGCAAGCTGACCGTTCTTTGGCGTGTAGGTACGACTGCGCACGTATATTCGGTCTCTAACTGCAGCATCGAGCGATCGATGCGAGGACCATGATGGGCTATTCGCGCGCCAGCTCCCA
>CAMDRY010000010.1 GCA_945906975.1 Bordetella parapertussis
GCGTGCTGTTGTGCGATGGCCCCGATTGCGCGCGGTGATACTATGACTGCCTTGATGCGCCCCCTTACGCGCTGTTATAAGCGCACGGAATAAAGCCACCCACCCGGCTGTTTGCCTCACTGGAAACCGCACGCACCATGGATCCGGAAATCGCGCAGCACATCCCGCGCCAGCGCCGCTATGCGCGTGCGCTGGTGGGCGACCGCTATCGCGCCGACGACCTGGTGCAGGACACGCTGGAGCGCGCCTGCCGCAAGTTTCATTTGTGGCGGCAGGGCAGCGATCTGCGGGCCTGGCTGTTCGCGGTGATGCACAACGTGTTCATCAACCAGGTGCGTGCGCGCAGACTCGGGCTCGAGGAGTTTGATGACGCGCCGGCGCTGCCGACGCAAATGGAGCGCATCGACCTGCTTGATATCGAAAAAGCGCTCGCGCGCCTGCCGGTCGAGCAGCGCGAGGTGATCTTGCTCGTCGGCATAGAGCAGATGGGATATGCAGAAGTGGCAAAAACACTGGACATACCAATCGGTACCGTGATGTCGCGGCTGTCGCGCGCGCGCGAACGCCTGCGCGTGTTGTTGTCCGGCGGCAATGATGCCGATATGCCGGGTGCCGGTTTGAAGGTTGTGAAATGAACGAAGAACAATTACACGCTTACGCCGACGGCCTGCTCGACCGGGACGAGCGCGCACGCATCGAGGCGGCACTGGCCGCCAGCCCCTTTGACGCCGCGCGCGTGCAGTCCTGGATGCGCCAGAACGAACTGCTGCGCGCAAGCTTCGACCCGGTGCTGCTCGAGCCCGTGCCCGACCGCCTGCGCCTGCTGCGCATCCGCCGCGCCTGGCTGCCCTATGCCATGGCCGCAGCGTGGGTGGTGCTGGGCATCGCCATCGGGGTCGGTGGCGCGGACTTGCTGCGCGATCGCGACGCGGCGGCGTCCGCTTCGCTGGCGCGCCGCGCGGCCATGGCCCACGCCGTCTATTCGCCCGAGGTGCGGCATCCGGTCGAGGTTGGCGCCGCCGAACAAGACCATCTGGTGCGCTGGCTGTCCAAGCGCCTGGGGGCGAACATCAAGGCGCCGCTGCTGCAGGCATTGGGTTACGAACTGGTGGGCGGGCGCCTGCTCCCGGGCGAAAACGGTCCGGTGGCGCATTTCATGTACCAGGACGGCCGCGGCCAGCGTCTGACCCTGTATGTGTCCACGCGCAAGGGTGATCCGCGTGACACCGCCTTTCGCTTCAGCCAGGAAGGGCGCGTCGCGGTGTTCTACTGGATCGACGCCAACCTGGGCTATGCGCTGTCGAGTGAACTCGACAAGGCAACGTTGCTCAAAGTAGCGACATCCGTCTACCAGCAGTTGAACCCTTAGCGGTACCCGAAGCGGGTGGGCGCACTGCCGACACACGTAAAAGTCGGCCGGATGTGTAAGGAATCCGGCCGCCGTAACGACTCGTATACCATCAACAAACACTTTCTGGAGCAGTCCCATGCTGATCAAGCGCCCGAACGATATCCTGCCCTCCGACATCACCGACCTGAAGTTCTACCAGCGGCGGCGCGAGTTCATGAAGATGGCGGCGGCCGGGTCCATCCTCGGGGCCTCGTCCCTGTTGCCGGCAGGGGCGGGCGCGCAGACGGCGGGCCTCGCCAAGCTCAATGCGGCAAAAAGCCCGCTGAGCACGATGGAAGTGCCCACCGCCTACAAGCATGTCACCAGCTACAACAATTTTTATGAATTCGGCACCGACAAGGCCGACCCGGCCGTGCACGCCAAGAACCTCAAGCTCAAACCCTGGACCGTGGTGGTCGAGGGCGAGGTGAAGAAGCCGCGCACCATAGGCATCGAGGAGCTGCTGAAGTTTTCGCTCGAGGAGCGCGTCTATCGCATGCGCTGCGTCGAGGCCTGGTCGATGGTGATCCCGTGGATAGGCTTTGAGTTCAACCAGATCGCCAAACTGGTCGAGCCCACCGCCAACGCCAAGTTTGTCGAGTTCGTCACCGCCTACCAGCCCGAGGTCATGAACGGCGTGCGACTGCCGGTGCTCGAGTGGCCCTACGTCGAAGCCTTGCGTATCGACGAGGCCATGCATCCGCTCACCATCATGTCGGTCGGCCTTTACGGCGAAGTGCTGCCCAACCAGAGCGGCGCACCGGTGCGCCTGGTGGTGCCATGGAAGTACGGTTTCAAATCGGGCAAGTCCATTGTGCGCATCCGCTTTGTCGAAAAGCAGCCCAAGACCGCCTGGGAAAAAGCCGGGCCCAACGAATACGGCTTTTATTCAAACGTCAATCCCGATGTCGACCATCCGCGCTGGACGCAAAAGCGCGAGCGCCGTATCCCCGATTTCTTCGCATCAAAGCAGACGCAGCTGTTCAACGGCTACGGCGACCAGGTGGCGAAGCTGTACGCCGGCATGGACCTGAAGAAATTTTTCTGAGGGTGGCGGCCGGTTTGCGCGCGGGTATCGCGCTATGCAACTGAGTCCGGCAAAGCTCACCGCGCTCAAAATCGCGGTGTTCGTGCTGGCACTGGTGCCGCTGGCGCGGCTGGTGGCGGGGGTAGTGGTCTTTCCGGAATGGCTGGGCGCCAATCCGGCCGAGTTCATCACGCGCGCGACGGGCGACTGGACGCTGCGTTTTTTGCTCATCACGCTGGCGGTGACGCCCTTGCGCAAACTCAGCGGCTGGGGCTGGTTGCTCAGGTTCAGGCGCATGCTGGGCTTGTTCACGTTTTTCTACGGCGTGGTGCACCTGGCGAGCTATGTTTCTTTCGACCATGTGTTCGAAGTCGGCGAGATCATCAAGGACATCATCAAGCGCCCCTTCATCAGCGTCGGCTTCGGCGCGCTCTTGCTGATGCTGCCCCTCGCCATCACCTCGACCAACGCCATGGTGCGCCGTCTTGGCGCCGCGCGCTGGCTCAAGCTGCACCGGCTCATTTATGTCATCGGTCCGCTGGGCGTGCTGCACTTCTGGTGGATGGTCAAGCGCGACCTGACCGAACCGATTATGTATGCGCTGGTGCTGGCGCTGCTGCTCGGTTACCGGCTGGTGCTGAAGTTGCGTGAGTCGCGCAGCGCACCGGCAGCGACGGCGCGCAAACCCGCGTAAAGCCCGGTCCACCCCGGGAAGGCCGGCTGCAGCCGGCATCTGCATCGAAGGCAATCGCCTGGAAACCCGCGCCTAGCGAGGCTTTCCAGCATGCGGGCCCGTTCAGTGCGTGCGCTGCGGCTCAGTCTGCGGCGCCCGCCGATGCCTGGGCGGACAGGACGTCGGGCTGCTTTTTCTCCAGCCGCTGCTGCAGGCGCTCGAAGTAGATGTAAATCACCGGCGTGATATAGAGGGTCAGGAATTGCGACACGATCAGGCCGCCGACCACCGCCAGGCCAAGCGGCTGACGCGCCTCGGCGCCGGCACCGATCGCCATGGCGATAGGCAGCGTGCCGAACAGCGCGGCGAAGGTGGTCATCATGATCGGCCGGAAACGGATGATGCAGGCCTCATGGATGGCTTCGCGCGCGCTCTTGCCCTCGTTGCGCTGCGTCTCGACGGCAAAGTCGATCATGATGATGGCGTTTTTCTTGACGATGCCGATCAGCATGATGATGCCGACGAAGGCATACATGTTGAGCTCCATGCCAAAGGCCCACAGCGTGAGCAGCGCGCCCAGGCCGGCTGTCGGCAGGCCCGACAGGATGGTGATCGGATGGATGAAGCTCTCGTACAGGATGCCCAGCACGAGATAAATGACGAAAATCGCCACGATCAGCAGAATGCCCATGCCGGCAAGCGAGCTCTGGAAGGCCTGCGCCGTGCCCTGGTACTTGCCGGTGATGGTGGCCGGCACCTGCATTTCACCGACGGCCTTGTTGACCACGGTGATCGCCTCGGACAGCGACAGCCCGGGCCGCAGGTCGAAGGCAAGCGTAACCGAGGGCAGCTGGCCGGCGTGGGTCACCGACAGCGGACCGACGCCGAAGCTCAGCTTCGCCACCGAGGTGAGCGGCACCAGAACGCCGGTGGTGGAGCGGATGTAGAGCATGCTCAGCGCAGAGGGATCGCGCTGGTACTTCGGGTCGAGCTCGAGGATGACCCAATAGTTGTTGGTCGCGGTATAGATGTTCGACACCTGCTTCGAACCGAAGGCGAGATTGAGCGCCGAGGAGATCTGCTGCGGCGTGACGCCGACCGACGATGCCTTCTCGCGGTCGATCTCGACGGTGACCTGGGGGCGCGTGATCTGCAGGTCGGTGGTGACGTCCACGAGTTCGGGCAGGGTTCGCAGCTTGGCCTCGATCATCGGCGCCCATCGGTACAACTGCTCGGTGCTCGCCCCCTGCAGCACGTACTGGTAGGGACTCTTGGTGAGCGAACCGCCGATGCGGATGACAGGCACGTTCTGCACGAACACCTTGACGCCGACCACACTTTGCAATTTTGGCCGCAGGCCGCGCACCACCTCGTCGGCCGGTTTGCGCTTGCCGAAGGGCTTGAGCGCGATGGTGGCGCGACCGACATTGAGCGACGGGTTGAAGGGGCTCGCACCGATGAAGCCCATCGCCGCCTCCACGTTCGGATCGGCGTTGATGATGTCCAGCACCTTGCGCTCGGCCTCGGCCATGGCTTCGAACGAAATATCCTGCGGGCCCTCGATGAAGGCAAACAGCTGGCCGCTGTCGTCGTTGGGCAAAAAGCCCTTGGGCATGCGCATGAACAGCGCCACGGTGGCGATGACGATGATAAGGAACACGACCATGACGATGCGCCCATGGTCCATCGACCAGACGAGGGTGCGGTCGTAGCCGTTCTTGCAGGCCTCGAACATGCGCTCGGTCAGGTTGAACAGCCTGCCGTGCTTTTCCTCGCTGTGCGGTTTGAGGATGCGGCTGCACATCATCGGCGTCAGCGTCAGCGAGACGAAGCACGAGATGAGCACGGCGATGATGATGACGACGGCGAACTCGAACAACAGGCGCCCGAGGATGCCGCTCATGAACAGCACCGGGATGAACACTGCGATGAGCGAAATCGTCATGGATAAGATGGTGAAGGAGATCTCCTTGGACCCGTCCAGGGTTGCCTGCAGCGGCGACTTGCCCATCTCGATGTGCCTGGAAATGTTCTCCAGCATGACGATCGCGTCGTCAACGACGAAGCCCACGCACAGCGTCAGGGCCATCAGCGACAGGTTGTCGAGGCTGAAGTTGAACGAATACATCAGCGCAAAAGTGCCGACGATGGAAATGGGCAGGGCGATGCTGGGGATGAGGGTGGCGCGGATGCTGCGCAGGAACACGAAAATCACGCCCACCACCAGGCCGAGCGCGACCAGCAGCGTGAACTCGACGTCCTCGACCGAGTTGCGGATGGTGATGGAGCGGTCGTAAAGGATATCGATGTCTATGCCCGCCGGCACCTCTGTGCGGAAGGTCGGCAGCAGCTGCCGGATCTTGTCGACAACCTCGATGGTGTTGGTGCCCGGCTGGCGCAGGATGGACAGCACGATGCCGCGCTTGCCCTTGGTCCACGCGGCGACCTTGTTGTTCTGCACGCCGTCGACGACGTTGCCGACCTCGCTCAGCCGGATGGGCGAGCCGTTGCGATAGGCGACGATGACCGGGCGGTAGGCGTCGGCCGTGAACAACTGGCCGGTCGCCTGCACTGCATAGACCTGGTTGGTGCCGTAGAGCGTGCCGGTGGGCAGGTTGACGTTGGCATTGGCCACCGCCGTTTCGACCTCGTTGATGCCGACACCGCGCGAGGCGAGCGCGCTCGGGTCCACCTGCACCCGCACCGCGTACTTCTGCTGTCCCTGCACTTGCACCTGGGCCACGCCGTTGATGGTGGAGATGCGCTGCGCCAGCACCGTCTCGGCGTACTCGTTAACAGTCGACAGCGGCAGTGTGTCCGAGGTCAGCGTGAGGAAGAAAATCGGTGCGTCGGCGGGATTGACCTTGCGGAACGAGGGCGGCGAGGCCATGTTGGTGGGCAACTGGCGCGCCGTCGCGGCGATGGCCGAGTTCACGTCCTGCGCCGCCGCATCGATGTCGCGGTCGAGCGAGAACTGCATGGTGATGCTGGTGAGGCCCTGGCTGCTGATCGAGGTCATCGAATCGATGCCGGCGATGGTCGAGAACTGCTTCTCGAGCACCGTCGCCACCGCGGCGGCCATGGTTTCCGGATTGGCGCCAGAGAGCTCCGCCGTGACCTGGATGGTCGGGAAGTCGACGTTGGGCAGCGACGATACCGGCAGCTTCTTGAAGCCGGCGACGCCGAACACCACAATGCCCAGCATGACCAGCACGGTCATCACCGGACGGCGGATAAATAGTTCCGAAATATTCGCGCCCATCTGTTCTTACCTCTGTCCGTATCTCAGTGTGTCGCCCTGAAGCCCAGGACGCCAGGCGGGTGGGGCTCGCTCAGGACTTCGCCGCCGGCCCGGTGCTTATCTTCACCCCCGGGGCGAGCCGCAGCTGGCCCCGGGTGACCACTTGTTCGCCGTTCTGCAGTCCCTTGGCGATGATCAGCCTGTCGCCAGCAGGGCGATCCACGGTGACTTTGCGCACCTCGGTGGTCATGTCCGGCTTGACCACGAACACGAACTGTCCGTCCGGGCCGGTCTGCACTGCCTGCGCCGGCACCATCAGCGCGTCCTTCTGGTCGTAGAGTGTGAGGCTGACATTGACGAACTGGCCCGGCCACAGGCCGTTGTTGGTGTTGGGGAAGCGCGCACGCAACTTGATGGTGCCGGTGCTGGCATCGACGGCGTTATCGACAAAAATCAGCGCGCCCGAGGCGGGCGCCTTGCCGGCGGCATTGGGCGGGGAGACCTCGACGACGAGCGCGTTCTTGCCCATGTGGGTGCGCAGCAGCGACAGACTTTGCTCCGGCACCGCGAAGCTGACGTAAATTGGTTTTACCTGGTTGAGCACCACCAGCGCATTGGTGTCGTTGGCCTTGACCAGATTGCCCATCTGGATCAGGACCTTGCCGGTGTAGCCGTCTATGGGCGAACGTATTGTGCAGTACTCGAGATTGAGTTTGGCGTTGTCGATAGCGGCCTTGCTCGACTGCGCTACGGCTTCCGCCGCATCGGCATTGGTGCGAATCTGCGCGTAGGCCTCTTTCGACACAAAGTTCTTTTGCAGCAATTCCTGGTAGCGCTTTTCCTGTGAGCGCGTCTGGTCGCGTTGCGCGGTGTCGCGCAGGTGATTGGCCTCGGCCTGGCGCAGCGTCGCCTCGTAGGGGCGCGGGTCTATCCTGAACAGCACGCTGCCCGTGCGCACCTCGTTGCCTTCCTTGAAGCCTACCTCGACGATCTGGCCATCGACGCGCGCTTTGACGCTGACTGTGGACAAGGCCTCTACATTGCCTATCGCCTGCAGCTTGAACGGCACGTTCTCCTGCGTGACCGCTGCGACCGACACCGGCACCACGCCCGAACCCTTGCCGGCACCGCCCTTGGCCGCGCCGGCTTTGCCAGCGTCGCCTTTTTCACCTTTTTCACCCTTGGCGCCGCCGCCAACGGCGGGCGCGGCGTTGGCCTTGGCTTCGAGCGTGCCCTTGGGCATGCCCATGTAGGCATACAGTCCGCCCCCGGCGATGACGATTGCGAGCAGGCTGAAAAATATCGTGCGTTTGGTGCTCATAAACGGCTTTTCGGATGACGTGCGGATGATGGGATCGTTCATGGAATCTGTCTGCTGCTGTCCTGGAGTGATTGCCGCGCTAGCGCCCGGTTTGCTTGTTGCGCCCTAGCCCGTCTACCACGCCGGTTTCGGCCCGGCGCAAGGCTGCAAATTTACGGTAAAAGCTGTTCCAAGGCAAAGAGTTCCTCAGGTTTTTCTCGGGCACGAATCTGGTGCGCCTGTGCGCCATCAACCATCACTTCTGCGGCACGGCCGCGGCTGTTGTAATTGGAGCTCATGCTCATGCCGTAGGCGCCCGCAGACATGACTGCAAGCAGGTCGCCCTCGGCCAGCGGCAACCGGCGCCCGCGCCCCAGCCAGTCCCCGGTTTCGCATACCGGGCCGACGATATCGTAGCTTTTTGCCGCGCCCTCGCGCTGCCTGACCGGGACGATGTCATGCCATGCCTGATAGAGTGCCGGCCGCATCAAATCATTCATGGCGGCATCGACAATGGCGAAGTTCTTTTCCGCGTTGTGCTTGAGATACTCCACGCGCGTCAGCAACAGGCCGGCATTGCCGACCAGATGACGGCCCGGCTCGAACATGATTTTTTGCCCGCGCCCGGCCAGCCGTGCAAATAGTGGCGCAAGATAGTCGTCGACCGCAGGCGGTGTTTCATCCTGATAGCGAATGCCCAGGCCGCCGCCAAGGTCGAGGTGCTCGAGCACGATGCCTGTGGCGGCGAGCTCGTCCACCAGTTGCAGCACCTTGTCCAGCGCGGCGATGAAGGGTGCGGTTTCAGTCAATTGCGAGCCGATGTGGCAGTCGATGCCGACCACCGCAAGGTGGGGCATGGCCGCCGCCTTGCGGTATATCGCCGCGGCTGCACCGAATTCGATGCCGAACTTGTTTTCCTTCAGTCCGGTGGAGATATAGGGATGGGTCTTGGGGTCGACATCGGGGTTGACGCGCAGCGACACGCGGGCCTTGCGCCCCGCGGCCGCGGCAACCGCGTTGAGGCGCGACAGTTCGCTTTCCGACTCGACGTTGAAACACAGGATGCCCGCTTCGAGTGCGCTGTGCATTTCATCCGCGGTCTTGCCCACGCCCGAGAAAACGACCTTGCCCGGATCGCCGCCGGCGGCGAGCACGCGTGCGAGTTCGCCGCCCGACACGATGTCAAATCCGGCGCCGGCGCGCGCGAACAGGTTGAGGATGGCCAGGTTGGAGTTGGCTTTTACGGCGTAGCAAATGAGCGTGTCGGGGCGGCCGTTTCGGGCGCACGCCTGCTGGAATTCGGCCAGCGCTGTCTGCAAGGCATTGCGCGAGTAGACAAAGCACGGCGTGCCGAAGCGGCTTGCGATATCCTCAAGCGCTACGGACTCCGCATGCAGCTTCCCTGCGCGGTAGGTGAAATTGGACATTAGGAACAACCTAGGTAAATGCGGTAAATGCGGGTGGTGGATCGCGCCTGGGTGGCGGCGTGCAATAGGCGAGATACGGTCAGGTGCTTGCACCCCTTGCCCGCCTTCGGCATGGGGTGTCCGGATCGGGATTGCACGGCGCCCTCTCAGCGCCCCGGCGTTGCGGGCTTGGTTTCAGGCGTGCCGCCAGGTGGCGGCAGGTATAACGGGCCCTTGGTGCCGCAGGCTTGCAGCGAGAGCATGACGAGCAGGGCGATCAGTAGGGCAGAGGCGCGGGACATGGCGGACAGAGGCTTACTTAAAAGGAAATGTTAGCACGATGACAGAGAGCGAATTCAACCTTCTGGCCGATGCCGCCCTCGAGCGCATCGACCGTGGCCTTGAGGCGAGCGGCGCCGACATCGATTGGGAGCTCAAAGACGGCGGTGTGCTCGAGATAGAGTGTGCCGATCGCAGCAAGATCATCGTTAACCGCCACGGTGTCGCGCGTGAAATCTGGGTCGCCGCGCGCTCGGGCGGCTTTCACTTTCGCCATGATCCGGTCTCCGGCGGCCAAGGCGCATGGATCAATACCCGCGACGGCGAAGAGTTGTTTGCGGCGCTGTCCCGGCTGGTCAGCCTGCAATCGGGCGAGAGCGTCAACCTGGCTTGAGCTTGACCGGGGCTTGGGCCAAGGCGTGGCGTGTAGCCAGGCCAAGCCCCCCGGCGCGGGTGGGGGGGCTTGGATGTCAAAACAGCTGGTTTTTGACCTCGTCCGAGGGTTTCGCCCCCGCCGCCGGCGCACCGGCCTCGGCAGCAGGCAGGTTTTCCTTGAAGAAAAAATCGCTCAGCTTGCCGTCGGCCGTCTGCACGCCCGCCTCATTGATGCGCGCGCTGACCACGCCCTCAGGGGCGCTGATGGGAACTTCGGGCACGCCGGCCAGGGCCTTGCTCATGTAATTGATCCAGATGGGCAGCGCTGCCGATCCGCCGGTTTCGTTGTTGCCGAGTTTTTTGGGCTGGTCAAAGCCGATCCAGGCCACGCCCACCAGCGTCGGATGGTAGCCGTTGAACCAGGCGTCGATAAAATCGTTGGTGGTGCCGGTTTTGCCGGCCAGATCCTGGCGCTTGAGCGTGGCCGAGGCGCGCGCCGCGGTGCCGTAGCGCGTGACATCGCGCAGCATGCTGTCCATGACAAAGGCGTTGCGCGCATCAATCACGCGAAGCGCCTCATCCCCCGCCTGTTGCGGCTGCGCCTGCGCCAGCACATTGCCGCGGTCATCGACGATGCGCGAGACGATGAACGGTTCGATGCGGTAGCCGGTATTGGCGAAGGCGCTATAGCCGCGGGCCATCTGCCACATTGTCACCGAGCCGGCGCCCAGGGCCATGGTGAGGTAGGGCGGGTGCCGTTCGGCTTCAAAGCCAAAGCGTCTGACGTAGTCCTGCGCGTACTGCGGACCGATCGCCTGCATGATGCGGATGGAGACCATGTTCTTCGATCTGGCGAGGGCGGTGCGCATGCGCATCGGGCCCTCGTATTTGCCATCGTAGTTTTTTGGCTCCCAGGTCTGACCGCCGGTCAGAAAAGGGTCGACCACCACCGGCGCATCGTTAATGACCGTGGCCGGGGTGAAGCCTTTTTCCAGGGAGGCGGAATAGATGAACGGCTTGAACGAGGAGCCCGGCTGGCGCCAGGCCTGTGTGACGTGGTTGTATTTGTTGCGGCTGAAGTCGAAGCCGCCGACTAACGAACGTACCGCCCCGTCATGCGGATTGACCGAGATGAAAGCCGCCTCTACATCGGGCAGTTGCACAACGGACCAGGCGCCCTTTTCGTCCTTCTGGATGCGCACGATGGCGCCGCGCCGGATGCGCTTGTTGGGCGCGGCCTTGTCGTCGAGCATGCGCGCCGAGAACTTGAGCCCGTCACCGCTGATGACGTGGGTCTCGCCGCCGCGGCGATATACTTTGACCTGCTTGGCACTGGCCTCCAGCACCAGCGCCGCCAGCAGGTCGTCGCTGTCGCTCGAATCGGACAACGCGTCCTCGTACTCCTCGTCGGTCGAGTCGGTGAGCTCGGCATAGCCTTCCGCGCCGCGATAGCCGTGACGCCGGTCGTAATCGAGTACGCCCCGGCGCACCGCCGCGTAGGCGGCATCCTGGTCGGCTTTGGTCAGGGTGGTGTAGACGCGAAAGCCCTTGGTGTAGACCTCGTCCGGATAGCGTTCAAAGAGCATTTGCCGGACCATTTCAGCGGCGTATTCGGCGTGCATGCCAAAGCCGTTGGCGTCGCGTTTGACGTTGAGCGCCGCTTTTTGCGCGTCGGCGAATTGCGCATCGCTCAAGTGCCCCAGTTCGTGCATACGTCGCAACACATACAGCTGACGCAGCTTGGCGCGTTTGGGGTTGACCACCGGGTTAAAGCTCGACGGGGCTTTGGGCAGCCCGGCGAGCATCGCCGCCTCGGCCGCGCCGATGTCCTTCAGGTTTTTGCCAAAGTAGATCTGCGCCGCCGATGCAAAGCCGTAAGCCCGCTGGCCAAGATAAATCTGGTTGATGTAGATCTCCAGAATCTGGTCCTTGGAAAGGCTGGCCTCGATTTTGAACGCGAGCATGGCCTCGTAGGCTTTGCGCGTGATGGTTTTTTCGCTGGAGAGGAAAAAGTTCCTCGCCACCTGCATCGTTATGGTCGACGCCCCTTGGCGTTTCCCCCCGCCAACCAGATTGGAGTACGCGGCCCGCAAAACCCCCAGCGTATCGACCCCCGCGTGCTGGTAAAAGCGTTCATCTTCAGCGGCTAGAATGGCCTGTTTCATTAGTGCTGGTACTTCGGCGATCCTCACTACGGAGCGGCGTTCTTCGCCGAACTCCCCGATTAGGACGCCATCAGCGGAGTAGATGCGCAAAGGAATTTTCGGCTGATAGTCGGTCAGCGCATCGATCGAAGGCAGGTTTGGATAGAGCAGCAGCAGCACAAACGCCCCAACCGCCACTCCGAGCACGGCCAGGCCCGCGAGGAGCGCAAAAGGAAAAACGAGGAGTCGCAACCACATAGGAAAAAGGCGAGAAGTTCGGGTGGACGGGGGACGCGACATTATAGGGTTTGGGCGCAATACTGACAAAACAAGCGTGAATAATTCACTTTACAGTGCCTAGGCTTGTTGCTAGGATTTAATGTAAATTATACTATTATGGCCTAACAGTACGATTCAAAAGCCGATTCAAAAGCGATTCGGGCAGCTGTCAGGGCAGAATGTGGTCGCAAACTCGGCTGAGTCCGCGACCAGTTAATGGCCAATGCTTAGGGCCGCGGCTTCGGTTTTTTTGGCAAATGCGGTACGGGCAAGGTTTCAGTGCCTTGTACCCGAGGCTGAAAGACCTGAGACCTGAGACCTGAGGCTGAAAGGCTTTGCACTTTGAGGATTACCGGGGAAGACTAGCCGTGCAGCTCGACATTTTTTCACCGAAAACACCGCCTTTGATCGGCTTGGACATCAGTTCGTCCTCGGTCAAGATGGTCGAGCTTGTCGATGCCGGCAAAGGACAGCATCGCATCGAGCGTTATTGCATCGAGCCCCTGCCCAAGGATGCGGTGGTGGATGGCAACATCGCCAATCTTGAGGCGGTATCCGAGGCGGTCACCCGCGCCTGGAAAAAGCTTGGCACGCGCACAAGAAACGTCGCACTTGCCCTGCCAACGGCCGCCGTGATCACCAAAAAAATCATTGTTCCGGCGGGCTTACGCGAGGAAGAGCTTGAGGTCCAGGTCGAAAGCGAGGCCAATCAGTACATCCCGTTTGCGCTCGAAGAGGTCAACCTGGATTTCCAGGTGGTCGGGCCGGCCCCCTCCTCGGCCGAGGAGGTCGAAGTGCTGATCGCCGCCAGCCGCAAGCAAAAAGTCGAAGACCGCGTCGCCGTGGCCGAGGCTGCCGGTCTGAAGGCCCTGGTGATGGACATCGAATCCTTTGCCATGCAGGCCGCGTTCGAATTGATCGCCAAACAGCTGCCAAACGACGGCAAGGACCAGAACGTCGCGCTGGTCGATATCGGCGCCAACGTCACCAATATCACCGTGCTGCGCAACGACCAGGCGGTCTATTCGCGTGAACAGGCCTTCGGCGGCAACCAACTGACGCAGGACATCATGCGCCAATACGGCATGAGCCAGGAAGAGGCTGAGAACGCCAAGCGCAGCGGCGGCCTGCCGGAGACGTTTGACGCGGAGGTGTTGCGCCCCTTCATGGAGAACGTCGCGCTCGAAATCGAGCGCGCCATGCAGTTCTTTTTCACCTCGACCCAGTACAACACGGTGGAGCATATTTTGCTCACCGGCGGCTCGGCGGTCATAACCGGCCTCGACGATGTGGTTTCCACGCGCACCCAGGTCAACACGCTGGTCGCCAATCCGTTCGCCAACATGGCCGTGTCGCCGCGCATACAGCTCAAAAAGCTGCTGACCGAAGCCCCGTCGCTGATGGTCGCCTGCGGACTGGCCATCCGGAGATTCGATCCATGATCCGCGTAAACCTGCTGCCCCACCGCGAGGAGCGCCGCAAGGCCCAGCGCAAGCAACTGGGTGTGCTCGCCGGCATGGTTACCGCGCTCGGCATCGCTATTGTCGTGCTGGTGCACGGTGTTATCGCCGGGTATATCGCCATCCAGACCGATCGCAACGACTTCCTGAAAAAAGAGAACACCAAGCTCGACAAGGAAATCGAAGAGATCAAGAAGCTCAAGGACGAGATTGCCGCGCTGTTGTCGCGCAAGCAGGTCATCGAAAGGCTGCAGGCCGAACGAAGCCAGTCGGTCAACCTTCTCGATCAGCTGGTTCGCCAGGTGCCGGACGGCGTCTATCTAAAAACCCTGCGCCAGCAGGGGCTGCGCGTTGCGCTTACCGGTTACGCGCAGTCGAACGCGCGCGTGTCCACGCTGATGCGTAACTTCGGCTCATCGCCATATCTTGAAAATCCGGATCTGGTTGAAATCCGCGCCGCCACCGTGAACAACAAACGCATTTCCGAGTTCGTCATGAACGTCAGCATCAAACGTCCGCAACTCGAAGACGCCAGCAAGGCGGGCAAGGCGGCGCCGGGTGCCACTGCTGTTCCTGCCGCGGCCGCCGCTGCGAAAAAGGGCTGAGCGATGAAGCAATTGCTCGAACAATTCAAGTTCCTTAATCCGAAAGATCCGGGAAGCTGGCCGCCGCTGCCCAAGGCCGCGGCCCTGCTGGTGCTGCTGTTCGGGATTCAGGTGGGGGCCTATTTCGGCGACTGGGCCGGACAGGTCGAAGAGCTCGATGCGGGTGCCGCGCTCGAGACCAAGCTCAAGGACGAGTACGTCAAGAAAAAGCAGCAGTCCGTCAACCTCGATCTGTACCAGCAGCAGTTGCGTGAAATCGACAGTTCATTCGGCGCCTTGCTCAAACAGCTGCCCAACCGCTCGCAAATGGACGCGTTGCTGGTTGACATCAACCAGGCAGGCCTTGGACGCGGGTTGCAATTTGATCTCTTTAAGCCGGCGCCGGCCGAGACGACGCGTGATTTTTACGCCGAACTGCCGATCGCGATCAAGGTCACCGGGAGTTATCACGACATGGGCGCCTTCGCCAGCGACATCGGCCAGCTCTCGCGAATCGTGACCCTCAACGACCTGTCCCTCTCGGCTTCGCCCAAGGACAACTCCCTCGTCATGGATGCGACGGCCAAGACATTCCGCTATCTTGACGATGAAGAAGTCGCCAAGCAACGCAAGGCGGCGGCACCGAAGGCGGCGGCGAAGAAATGAAAAAGCGGGCACTCATTCCCATCGCCGTGCTGCTCGCGTCCTGCGGAGGTGGCGAGTTTGCCGACCTCAAAGACGAACTCAAGGGCCTCACCAAGGACTTGCGCGGCAAGATCGAAACCTTGCCGGTGGTCAAACCCTACGAGCCGGTGCCCTATGCCGGCTATGACATTCCCGATCCGTTTGGCCCGGCCAAGATTGAGCTGGTCAACAAGGGCGGCGCCGTGGCCGCGCCCAAGGGCTTGCAGCCGAACCTGACCCGACCCAAAGAGCCGCTCGAAGCATTCCCGCTCGAGTCGATGCGCATGGTTGGCGTTATTCAGCAGCCAAAAATTAATTTTGGCCTGATCAAGGCGGATGCGAGCATTTACCGGGTCAAGATCGGCAATTACATGGGACAAAATTTCGGCATCATCACCAACGTCACTGAAAACCAGATCACCTTGCGTGAGCTGGTCCAGGATGCCGGTGGAGATTGGACTGAACGGCAAAGCTTGCTACAGCTCGTCGAAGCGGGCGGAGGTGGACGATGAAGATGACATACGGCAGGATCCTGATAACAGCGCTGTTTTTCCTGGCAGGGTTTGCCCCGGAGGCGCATGCGCAGTCCAACAGCATCGACGGATTCAACGTCACCCAGCAGGGTGGGCGCATCATTGTGCGCGTCACCCTGAAGGAAGCGCTGAAAACCGCGCCGGCGAGCTTCACCGTGGCCAACCCGGCCCGTATCGCTTTTGACTTCCCCGACACCACCAACGCCCTTGGCCGCAATGCGCAGAACATCGGCGAGAGCGAGCTGCGCAGCATGAACATGGTCCAGGCCGGCGACCGCACGCGTATGGTGCTCAACCTGCGCAACATGGTCAGCTATGACACCCAGGTCGATGGCAAGACCCTGCTGGTCACGATGACCCCGATCGCATCCGCGGCCAAACCGGGTGCGGCGACGATATCGCACTTTGCCGAGGCCAAGACCGAAGGCAAGCACAACCTGCGCGATGTGGACTTTCGCCGTGGCAAATTGGGCGAGGGCCGCCTTGTCATCGAGTTGTCCGATACCACCACCGGCATTGACATCCGACAGCAGGGGCAGAGCCTGATTGTCGACTTCCTCAAGACCAACCTGCCCGATGCGCTGAGAAAGCGCCTCGATGTCGTCGACTTCGCCACGCCGGTGCAGAGCATCAATATTTTCCCGCAGGGCGAAAACGTGCGCATGGTGATCGAGCCAAAAGGGCTTTGGGAGCACAACGCCTACCAGACCGACACCCAGTTCGTGGTCGAGGTCAAGCCGGTGCAATACGACCCGAACAAACTCACCCAGGGCAGCCGCGGCGGTTATAACGGTGAAAAATTGTCGTTGAATTTTCAGAACGTCGAAGTGCGCAGCGTGCTCAACGTCATCGCCGACTTCACCGACCTCAACATCATCACCAGCGATTCGGTCGCAGGCAACCTGACCCTGCGGCTCAAAGACGTGCCCTGGGACCAGGCGCTGGACATCATCCTGCAGACTCGCGGCCTCGACATGCGCAAGAACGGCAATGTGCTGTGGATTGCGCCGCGCGACGAGCTGGCGACCAAGGAAAAATTGCAGCTCGAATCGCAGTCGCAGATTTCAGAACTCGAGCAGACGCGTACCGAGAGTTTCCAGCTCAATTACCAGAAGGCGGCCGAGGTGCGCACGCTGCTCGCCTCGCCGCAGCAGTCGCTGCTGTCCAAGCGCGGTAGTGCAGTGGTCGACATCCGCACCAACAAGCTGTTCGTGCAGGACGTCCCAAGCCGGCTTGAAGAGGTCAGAAAGCTGATCGCCCAGATCGACATTCCGGTGCGCCAGGTGCTGATCGAGGCGCGCATCGTCGAGGCGACCGACAATTTCAGCAAAAACCTTGGCGCGCGCTTGGGCGTGAATGCGCTTACCCCCAACACCATCACCGGCACGCGTAATTCGCCAAGGTTTGCGATCGGCGGCGGCATCAACCAGACCTTGACCTCGACCGGCGCCGTGGCGCAGGGATTCGGCACCGCGTCCCTCGACAACAGCCTGTCGGCCAACCTGCCCGCCGGCGGTATCAGCGGGCTCCCGGCCGGCGTGTTCTCGATGATCCTGTTCAACGCCAGCCAGAACCGCTTCCTTAACCTGGAAATTTCCGCGCTTGAGGCCGATGGCAAGGGCAAGATCATTTCCAGCCCGCGCGTCGTCACCGCCGACCAGGTCGAGGCGCTGATCGAGCAGGGGACGGAATTGCCCTACCAGCAGGCCACCTCCAGCGGTGCGACCAGCGTGTCTTTCCGCAAGGCCAACCTGGCACTCAAGGTCAAACCGCAGATCACGCCCGATGGCAACGTCATCATGACGCTGGACATCAACAAGGACTCGGTCAGTCCGATATCCACGAGCTCGGGCCTGGCGATCGACACCAAGCACGTCAAGACCGAGGTCCTGGTCGAGAACGGCGGTACAGTGGTTATCGGCGGCATCTACACCCAGGACGAGAACGTCAACACCACCAAGGTGCCGTTCTTCGGCGACTTGCCCGGCATCGGCGCCTTGTTCAGGAACACGCAGCGGCGGGACAATAAAACCGAGCTGCTGGTGTTCATCACGCCGCGCGTGATCAATACCAACCTGTCTATCCGCTAAGCGGATTCGCAGCAAAAAAAGGCCGGCCGCAAGCCGGCCTTTTTGCTTTTCGGAGCGGCGCGTCAAAGCCGTGCATAAAACCGGAATTGGAGGCGGGCGGGGCGGGCGGTAGAATGGGCGGGTGAAGAACACCAGCAACATTTTTCTCGTCGGTCTGATGGGCGCCGGCAAAACCACCGTCGCGCGCCTGCTCGCGCGCAGGCTCGACCGCGCCTTTTATGACACCGACCACGAAATCGAGCGCCGCACCGGCGTCAAAATCCCGGTGATATTCGAGATCGAGGGCGAGGTCGGGTTTCGCGCGCGCGAGTCGCTGGCGCTGGCCGAACTCGCGGCACAGGACAAGCTCGTGCTTGCCACGGGCGGGGGCGTGGTGCTGAGCCCCGAGAACCGCGCCGTGCTCAAGGAGCGCGGCATCGTTGTCTACCTGCGCGCCCAGCCGCGCGACCTGTGGCATCGTACCCGTAACGACAAAAATCGTCCCCTGCTGCAGACCCCGGATCCGCTGGGCCGCCTGCAGGAACTCTATGAGGCGCGCGACCCGCTTTACACCGAAGTCGCCGACCTAATTATTGACACCGGCCGGCCCAATGTCGGACCTCTGGTGACCCAATTGCTGATCAAACTGGAATCCCTGTGCAAACAGTCCGCGTAGAACTGGGCGACCGCGCCTATCCCATTCTTATCGGCCGCGGCCTCATTGGCAAAGCCGAGTCCTTCCTGCCCTACCTCGGCACGCCTTCGTCCCCTTCGTCCAAGGTCGCGGCCATCGTCACCAATACCACGGTCGCCGGCTGGTACCTGAAGCCGCTCACCGCGCTGCTCGAGGCCAGCGGCGTGCGTGTGGTCGAGATCATTCTGCCCGATGGCGAAGAGCACAAGCATTGGCAGACGCTCAACCGTATCCATGATGCGCTGCTCGAGGCGCGCTGTGACCGCAAAGTGACTCTTATCGCGCTCGGCGGCGGTGTCATCGGTGACCTCGCCGGATTTGCCGCCGCCACCTACCAGCGCGGCGTGCCCTTCATCCAAGTGCCCACCACCCTGCTCGCCCAGGTCGACTCCTCGGTTGGTGGCAAGACCGGCATCAACCATGCGCTGGGCAAAAACATGATCGGCGCTTTCCACCAGCCGCGTGCGGTGATCGCCGACCTCGCCACGCTCGACACCCTGCCCGAGCGCGAACTCAAGGCGGGCATGGCCGAGGTGGTCAAGCACGGCTTCATCCGCGACGAGGCCTATGTCGGCTTTCTTGAGAAAAACATGTCCAGGCTGCTCGCCCATGACGCCGATGCGCTGGCCCACGCCATCCGTCGTTCCGTCGAAATCAAGGCCGAAATCGTCGCCGTCGATGAGCGCGAACAAGGCCTGCGTGCCTTGCTCAATTTCGGCCACACCTTCGGCCACGGCATTGAAGCGGCCATGGGCTACGGCGTCTGGCTGCACGGCGAGGCGGTCGCGGCGGGCATGGCGCTGGCCGCCGACCTGTCGCAGCGCATGGGCCTGATCGACAGCGCCGCTGTCGAACGGGTGCGCGCGCTGGTGGCCGCCGCCGGACTGCCGGTGGCGCCGCCGCGCATCGAGCCGGCGCGTTTTATCGACCTGATGACGCACGACAAAAAATCCTCCGGCGGCAAGGTGCACTACATCCTGCTCGATGCCATCGGTCGCGCCGGTGTGCGTGGCGATGTGCCCGATTCGCTGGTGCTGCAGACGCTTGCGGCATCGCCTTCGGCCTGAGGATTGAGGCGGCGCTTGCCCCTGCCGCCGGGTTTTTTTTCCGGACCCATGCCGCAATGCGGAAAAGTGACCTAAGCACTTGAAGTTACGGGGATTGCGCGGTATATTCAATGCTTCCCCCCGAGTTATCGTGGCGGACCGCATTCGGTCCGCTGCATCAGTACGAGAGGTGTTTCGTGAACCATACGGCGACCCCCCCACGCCAGGGTCTTTATGACCCCGCGAACGAGCATGATGCCTGCGGCGTAGGCTTTGTCGCCCATATCAAGGGCAAGAAAAGCCATTCCATCGTTGAACAAGGCCTGCTGATCCTGAAAAACCTCACGCACCGCGGTGCCGTGGGCGCGGATCCGCTGGCCGGCGACGGTGCCGGCATCCTGATCCAGGTTCCCGATGCGCTGTTTCGCGAAGAAATGGCCAAGCAGGGCGTCACGTTGCCGCCGCTTGGGGAATACGGCGTGGGTATGGTGTTCCTGCCCCAAGAGCCCGCCTCGCGCCTGGCCTGCGAGCACGAAATAGAACGCGCCATCAAAGACGAAGACCAGGTGTTGCTCGGCTGGCGCGATGTGCCGCGCGACAACAACGGACTTGGCGTTTCGGTCAAGCAAATCGAGCCCGTGGTGCGCCAGGTGTTCATCGGTCGCGGCCCCAGCGTCACCGTCACCGACGCGCTCGAGCGCAAGCTCTACATCATTCGCAAGGCTTCGGGCCATGCCATCCAGGCGCTGCACCTCGCGCACGGCAAGGAGTTTTACGTGCCCTCGATGTCGGCGCGCACCATCGTCTACAAAGGCATGCTGCTGGCCGACCAGGTTGGTTCCTATTTCAAGGACCTGCGGGACCCGCGCGTGGTTTCCGCGCTCGCACTCGTGCACCAGCGCTTCTCCACCAACACCTTCCCCACCTGGGACCTCGCGCACCCATTCCGCCTGATTGCACACAACGGCGAAATCAACACCTTGCGCGGCAACGTCAACTGGTTACGCGCGCGCCAGGGCGCCATTTCCAGCCCCATCCTGGGCAAAGACCTTAACAAATTGTGGCCGCTCATCTACGACGGCCAGTCCGATTCAGCCTCGTTCGACAACGCGCTCGAGCTGCTGACCATGAGCGGCTACTCCATCGCGCACGCGGTGATGATGATGATCCCCGAAGCCTGGGAAGGCCATACCCTCATGGACGGCAGCCGCCGCGCGTTCTACGAATACCACGCCGCCATGATGGAACCCTGGGACGGCCCGGCGGCCATCGCTTTTACCGACGGCCGCCAGATCGGCGCCACGCTCGACCGCAACGGCCTGCGTCCGGCGCGCTACATCGTCACCGACGATGACCTCGTCATCATGGCCTCCGAGTCGGGCACGCTGCCCATTCCGGAGGAAAAAATCGTCCGTAAATGGCGGCTGCAGCCGGGCAAGATGTTCCTTGTCGACCTTGAAAAAGGCCGCATCATCGATGACAAGGAATTGAAGGACACGCTCGCCGGCAACAAGCCCTATGCCGAATGGATAGAGCGCATCCGCATCAAGCTCGACGATGTCGAAACCGACAAACAGCAGCCGGAGCGCTCCGCCGTATCCCTGCTCGACCGCCAGCAGGCCTTCGCCTGGACGCAGGAAGACCTCAAGTTCATCCTCACGCCCATGAGCGCCAACGGCGAGGAGCCCACCGGCTCCATGGGCAACGACTCGCCCCTCGCGGTGCTCTCGAGCAAGAACAAGACGCTGTACCACTACTTCAAGCAGCTTTTTGCGCAGGTCACCAACCCGCCGATCGATCCGATCCGCGAAGAGCTGGTCACGTCCCTGGTCTCCTTCATCGGCCCCAAGCCCAACCTGCTGGGCATAGACGAGATGAACCCGCCGCTCAGGCTGGAAGTGAAACAGCCGGTGCTGGATTTTTTCGAGATGGAAAAAATCCGCAACATCGACCGCTACACCGGCGGCAAGTTCAAGTCATTTGAGCTGGACATCACCTATCCGGCGGTCTGGGGCTGCGAAGCCATCGAGGCGCGCCTCGCCTCGCTGTGCGCCTCGGCCGAAGACGCGGTGCGTTCCGGTTTTAGCATCATCATCATCTCCGACCGCAAGGTGAACCGCGAACAGGTGGCGATCCCGGCGCTGCTCGCGCTCTCGGCCGTCCACCAGCATCTCGTAGGCAAGGGCCTGCGCACGTCCTCCGGCCTGGTGGTCGAAACCGGTTCGGCGCGTGAAGTGCATCACTTTGCGTTGCTCGGTGGCTACGGCGCCGAAGCCGTGCACCCCTATCTCGCCCTCGAAACACTCTTGTCCTTTAATCCCGAAGAGGGCAGGAAGGCGATCAAGAATTTCGTCAAGGCCATCGGCAAGGGCCTGCGCAAGGTCATGTCCAAGATGGGCATCTCGACCTACATGTCCTACACCGGGGCGCAGATCTTCGAAGCCGTCGGCCTGTCGAGCGTGCTCGTTGATAAATATTTCACCGGCACCACCTCCAACGTCCAGGGTATAGGCGTGTTCCAGGTGGCCGAAGAGGCATTGCGCGTACACAAGCTGGCGTTTGGCAATGATCCGGTGCTCGCCGGTGCGCTCGATGCGGGTGGCGAATACGCCTTTCGCGTGCGCGGCGAAGAGCACATGTGGACCCCGGATGCCATCGCCAAGCTGCAACACGCCACGCGGCAGAACAACTTCGCCACGTACAAAGAGTACGCGCAAATCATTAATGACCAGACGCGCCGCCACATGACCTTCCGCGGCCTGTTTGAGTTCCGCCTCGATAAAGTCACGCCGGTAGCGCTGGAGGAAGTCGAACCGGCGACGCAGATCGTCAAACGCTTTGTCACCGGCGCGATGTCGCTCGGCTCGATCTCGACCGAAGCGCACACGACGCTGGCCATCGCCATGAACCGCATCGGCGGCAAGTCCAACACCGGCGAGGGTGGTGAAGACCGCAATCGCTACGCCATCATCAAGAAGGGCGAGACGCTCGCGTCGCGCCTGGGCAAGGCCAACGTTGAGCGTGACCTCGAGTTAAAAGAAGGCGATTCGCTCAAGTCCAAGATCAAGCAGGTCGCCTCGGGTCGTTTTGGCGTCACCGCCGAATACCTCGCCTCGGCCGAACAAATCCAGATCAAGATGGCGCAGGGCGCCAAACCAGGCGAGGGCGGTCAGTTGCCGGGGAAAAAAGTTTCCCAATACATCGGCAGCCTGCGCTACTCCACGCCCGGCGTGGAGCTCATCAGCCCGCCGCCGCACCACGACATCTACTCGATCGAAGACCTGGCGCAACTCATCCATGACCTGAAAAACGCCAATCATCGCGCCTCGATCAGCGTCAAGCTGGTATCCGAAGACGGGGTGGGCACGGTCGCCGCAGGCGTCACCAAGGCCAAGGCCGATCACCTGACCATATCCGGCCATGACGGTGGCACGGGTGCCTCGCCCTGGAGCTCGATCAAGCACGCCGGCACGCCCTGGGAACTGGGCCTTGCCGAAACGCAGCAGACACTTGTTTTGAACCGCCTGCGCGGCCGCATCATCGTGCAGGTCGACGGCCAGATGAAAACCGGCCGCGACGTGGTCATCGGCGCGCTCTTGGGCGCCGACGAGGTGGGCTTTGCCACCGCACCGCTCGTCGCCGAGGGCTGCATCATGATGCGCAAGTGCCACCTCAACACCTGTCCCGTGGGTGTCGCCACGCAAGACCCCGCGCTGCGCAAAAAATTCCAGGGCAAGCCCGAGCACGTCATCAACTTTTTCTTCTTTGTCGCCGAAGAGGCGCGCCAGATCATGGCGCAGCTGGGTGTGCGCACCTACAGCGAGCTCATCGGTCGTGCCGACCTGCTCGACATGAGAAAGGGCGTGGCGCACTGGAAGGCGCAGGGCCTCGATTTCTCCAAGGTCTTTCACCAGCCCAACATGGAAGCTTCGGTCGCGCGCCGCAACGTCGAGGGCCAGGACCACGGCCTCGACAAGGCGCTTGATCACCGCCTGATCGAACTGGCGCGTCCGGCCATCGACAAGGGCGAGCGCGTCACCATCGACATGCCGATCCGCAACATCAACCGCACCGCCGGCACCATGCTCTCGGGCGAGATCGCGCGCATCCACGGCCATGAAGGCCTTGCCGATGACAGCATCCACATCCGCTTCGCCGGGTCTGCCGGGCAGAGCTTTGGCGCCTTTCTTGCCAAGGGCGTGACGCTGGACATCATAGGCGAGACCAACGACTACGCCGGCAAGGGTCTGTCGGGCGGACGCATTTGCGTGCAACCCTCGCCCAAGTTCCGTGGCGACCCGGTGGAGAACATCATCACCGGCAATACGGCGCTGTACGGCGCCATTGCCGGCGAGGCGTATTTCCGCGGCGTCGCCGGCGAGCGTTTTGCCGTGCGCAATTCGGGCGCGCATGCGGTGGTCGAGGGGGTCGGCGACCATGGCTGCGAATACATGACAGGCGGTACCGTCGTCGTGCTGGGCAAGACCGGCCGCAACTTCGCCGCCGGTATGTCCGGCGGCATCGCCTTCGTCTTCGATGAAGCGGGCGAGTTCAAAGAGCGTTGCAACCCGGCCATGGTTGAACTCACACCGGTGCTCACCGAAGTGGAGCAACAGGCCAAAGTTTCGCGTGATGTCTGGCATCTGGGCGACTCCGACGAGGCCACGCTCAAGCGCCTCATCGACAACCACGCGCGCAACACCGGCAGCCGTCGCGCGCGCGAAATCCTCGATGACTGGGCGCAGTCGCGCACGCACTTCGTCAAGGTGTTCCCGCACGAGTACAAGCGCGCCCTGGGTGAGCTTGCAGCAGCCGGCCGCAAGGCCGT